>JANNQQ010000303.1:0-2582 GCA_031400835.1 Actinomycetes bacterium
TCGCCGGCCGACCGTCAGCGGTATCAGCGCAACAAGCGCGAGCAACGCGGCGAGCATGAATGGCCTGCTGAAGGCCGCTGTAATCCCCCGCTCGAGCTCGTCGGTGAGACCACGCTCAAGCGCGCGATACTCCGGGGTCTCGGGCCTGTCTTCGAAAGCGACGGCCAAATCGGGCAGCTCACCCTCCGCGGCAGCAACCTCCGCGAGCACGTCCTGAGCGAGGCCGATCTTCTCGGTGGGTGAGATCCCGCTATCGAGAACAGCTGCGGCTCCGGCCTCGATCGCCTCGTCGCGGCTCTGGTCGAGTGCCGCCGTGAACACCGGCGTCAGCAGGAGGAGCCCGACGACGACTCCCGCGTGACGCGAGGCGATCGTCCAGCCGCCGTGGACGGCCTGTGGTGAGCGGCCCTCGAGCGCGCGCTCTGTGAGCGCCGACACCGCGAGACCGAGCCCGAGCCCGATGAGGACCTGCGGCGCGACGACCCACCACCAGTCTGCGCCGGGGAGGACGGCGAGTGCCGCCAGGCCACCTGCAACAAGCACCGTTCCCGTGATGGCACGGTTCAGCGCGCCATCGATTCGGTGTGCGACGCGTCGACCCGCGACGGCCGCGATCGGCATCACCGTGACCACGGCAGCAGCAGCGATCGGCGTCAGCCGCCACCCGTCTACCAGGAGTAGGACAAGCAGGAAGAGCGCTGCCGTGAGTGCTCCCGACAGCAGCAACAGGGCCAGATTTGCCGGTACGGCCGGTCGGCCGGCAGGCGCAAGCTGCGGTCGGCCGGCAACGCCCCGCAGTGCGGCGAGTGTCAGCAGGGCGAGTGGCGCTTGAACGAGGAAGATCGACTCCCAACCAAGCGTCTGAGTCAGAATCCCTCCCGCCGCAGGGCCAAGTGCTGCACCAGCAATTCCAGCAGCCGCCCAGACCCGCACCGCCTTCGCATCCGATCTCTCGACCTCGGAGAGCAGGTCTAGCGATGCGCACACAAGCAGCGCTCCACCGATCGCCTGAATTCCTCTCCCAGCGAGCAGCACGGTAAACGTCGGTGCGAGCCCACAAGCGAGTGACGCGCCGGCGAAGACAACCGTGCCCACGGCGAACGCAGGTGCCGGGCGCCGTCGGGCGATGTAGGCGGCCGGTAGTGCGACAAGTGCGAGCCCGAGGTTGTAGGAGGTCAGAGTCCACGCAACCTCCGAGATCTCCAGATCGAACTGGCGCAGAATCTCGGGAAGGGCGAGGGTGACCACCGACGAGTCGGCCAGCGCAAGCGCGATTCCGAGACCGAGAAGCCGGGTACGGGTCAAGGCTGCGAGCGCCGCCGCGCGACCGGCGCCAGGATGACAGCGAGCCGGCATGACCCGAGCCGCGAGTCGGATCCCGTGTCCTCGACCCTGTCGCCTTCCACAAGGGTGCCGCAAGCCGCCAGCCCGGGAAGCCTCGCGTTGAGGGCAACCGAAACCGCGAAAGAGCGACGCTGCGACACAGGGCGATTCTCTCAGAAGTACCGGAGCGGAACCTCGCACGCGGCTCCGCCGCTACCATCCGCCCATGCCTTGGTGGGCCTGGACTCCGATCGTTCTGCTTGTCGTGCTGACGGTGCTGCTCGGCATTTTCGTGCTGCTCGGGCGACTCCGCGGTGGCAAGTATCTGCGCCCGATCGTGATGTTCCTCCAGCGGGTTCCGCTGTTCAAGCGTTGGTTCATGAAGGCTTCGATCGCGCAGCTCGAACGCCAGAACCCCGAGTTGGCCGCCGCGATGAAGAAGATGACGATGTTCGGCGAGCCGAAGACGCCCGAGCAGGCGCAACGGATGCTCAACACCCTGACCCCCTCGGAGAAGCGCGCCTACATGGTCGCGGTCGGCGAGGAAGGGCAGATGCCCGAGCCGACCAACCGACAGCAACGCCGACGCGTCGAGCACGGCGGCGCGGGCATGCCAACCAAGACCGCAGCGGCGGTTACCAAGCCGGGCGCGGCTGGTCGCAAGACCGGCAAGAGCGCCAAGAAGAAGCGCTAGCTCGCCGTACGTGCGACGCGAGCGCCGACCTCACGCGTCACCTCGATCAGCGCGAGCACATCCTCATCAGTCGTCCGGAAGTTGACGAAGCACGGCCGGAGGCAGACCACACCGTCGATGTTCGCGGGTGCGATCCAGATTCGCCCGTCCTCCTGGAGCGCCTGCACGAGCCGTGCGTTGTGCCCGTTGAGGTCATCGACCCCGACCGGGATGTGGCGAAAGGGCACGATCGTAAGGTCGGGGGAGCCGCAGATGGGCTCAAGGTCGTCGTAGCGTGCGAGCTCGGTGTACAGAAGCTTTGCCTGGCCGAGATTACGCTCGATAGCGGCGCGAATCGCTTCGACGCCGTGTACCCGAAACGCCATCCACAGCTTCAGCGCGCGGAACGGGCGTGAGTACTCGAGCGTGATGTCGACCATGTGCGACCCAAGACGGTCGTGTGGGATGTATGCCTCCTCGTGAGCGAGTGCAGCCTCGAGGTCGGCGCGGTGCCTCGCAAGAACGATCCCACACGCCTTGGGGAGGTACATCCACTTATGTGCGTCAACGCTGAGCGAATCTGCCC
>JANNQQ010000304.1:0-11199 GCA_031400835.1 Actinomycetes bacterium
CACCCTGAGCGCCGGTAGCCCCGTTTGAACCCGTCGCACCGGTCGCTCCGGTAGCACCAGTTACACCCTTGCTACCCGTTGCACCCAGGGCCCCCGTCGGGCCAACAGCCCCCGCCGGACCAATTGCACCCTGCGCCCCCGTTGCGCCAGCAGCACCCGTCGCACCCTGCGCACCCGTCGCACCCTGCGCACCCTGCGCACCCGTAGCACCGTTCGAACCCGCAACACCCTGCGCGCCCGTCGCCCCAGACACCCCGGCCAGACCCTGCGCACCCGTCGCACCCTGCGCCCCGGTCGCACCCGTCGCGCCGGTCGAACCAGCAATACCACTCGCACCCGTTGCGCCCTGCGCACCGGCAGCCCCAGTCGCCCCCAACTGACCGGTTGCGCCCTGCGCGCCTGTGGCACCCTGCGCGCCCGTTGGGCCAACCGGTCCCGCCGGCCCAGCCAGACCCTGTGCACCCGTCGCCCCTTGCGCTCCCGCTGGTCCCTGTGCGCCGGTTGTGCCCTGGGCCCCAGTCGCGCCCTGTCCTCCGGTTGCGCCAGCCGCACCCGTAGCCCCGTTTGACCCCGTCGCGCCTGCCACACCGGTTGCGCCTGTGACGCCTTGCGCACCAGTCGCACCGGTCGCACCCTGCGCACCAACGGGACCTTGTGCACCGGTCGCACCGGCACTTCCGGTCGCGCCCGTCGCCCCGGTGCCACCTGTTGCGCCAGCGGCGCCCTGAGCGCCCGTCACTCCGATCGGACCTTGGGGGCCGGCTGGCCCGGCTACGCCCTGCGCCCCCGTCGATCCCTGGGCACCGGTTGCGCCCTCGGCGCCTGTCGCGCCCTGTCCTCCGACCGCGCCCGTTGCCCCATTAGCGCCTGTTGCACCGTTGCTTCCCGTCGCACCAGTCGCTCCAACTGCACCCGTCGTACCCTGCGCACCCGTCGCCCCCGTGGCGCCAGCTGCCCCCGCGGCACCGGTCGGCCCGGTGAGTCCGATCGGACCCTGTGGCCCAGCCGGACCTGCTGCCCCGGTGACACCCTGTGCTCCAGCCGGGCCTGCTGGACCCGCTGCGCCTGTCACTCCCTGTGCTCCCGCCGAACCCGATGCACCAGCAGCGCCGGTCGGCCCAGCAGGCCCGATGGGACCAACGGGACCGGCGGGACCGATCGGTCCGGCGGCACCAGTAGCTCCGGCAGCACCGGCGAGACCCGTCGCCCCGGTGGCGCCGGTCGCTCCAACAGCACCCGTCGCCCCTGTTACACCGGCCCCAGGTCCGGCAGGCCCGGTAGCCCCGGCGGGACCCTGAGGCCCGGCTGGGCCTGGTCCTCCCGCCGCACCTGCGGCGCCGGTAGCACCCGTCTGTCCGGTTGCACCGGTTGCGCCAGCGTCAACAAGCCCACCGCCACCACCGACGTCACCGCGATCCCAAACACGACGATGCTCAAGCTTGGTGCAGGCCTTGTTCCATTGCACGACACGGCCGCGACCCTTGCGATTCACGCAGACGTGGATGTCGTCTGCGTCTCCCAAGCTGACGAGCTGTGACCAACGCACCGTCGGCTCGCCTCTAAGACAGGCGCCCTTCTTGGGTGCGATAAAGCGAAGCTGACCCGTCACCTTGTTGACGACGCATGCCCGTTGAATGAAGGTCGGCGCAAGCCTGCTCAGCTGTGTCCACTCGATCCTGCGCTCAGCGGGAGTGCAGGGAGTCACGGTCGTCTCAAGGCGAAGCGTTCCGTTCGTCAACTCCACGCAGCCCACGAACCGAACGAGCGCGTCCTGCTTCGTCCCATTTGCTCCGGTTGCAACTCCGCCCATGGGCATGACGGCCGCAACCACACCTACCGCAACGAGCGTGCGGCGTAGCCACCGGGATATACCAGGACGATGCAAGTGAGACTCAGGCGGTGCGAGTGGCGGAAGTCCCCCGGAGGGGGGACAAATGGATTGAATCACAGATCAAGGATGTCGCCTCACCAGTGGAACGTGAGCGACTGCCCGGCAGCAAGAAGGATCTGATTGACAGACCGCAAATCCGAGGTTGAGAAGCCATAGGGCCAAAGCCCAACGGGGAAAATGGGCGGTGACGGGCTCGAACCGCCGACCCCCTCGGTGTAAACGAGGTGCTCTACCAACTGAGCTAACCGCCCTGGAGCCGCTCGGGATGGTACCGCCGCCACGCTGGTTCTACGATCCTGCGTGTGTTGTTTGTCGAGCGCCATCCGGTCGAATGACCGCCAAAGGGCAATGACGCTCTCCTCCTACGTCGTCGCGCGGCTCGGGAAGGCGATACTGAGCGAATGAGTTGGAGTACCTGTGACCTCGCGGACGCACACGGCGACGGCGCCCGCGTGCTCCCCGGCACTCTTCGCCACTACGGCGGCTTGCGGAGGGTGAGCGGCCCCGTCGTGACGGTGAAGTGTTTCGAGGACAACACGCGCGTGAAGGAGCTTGTCGAGGCACCGGGAGAAGGGCGCGTGCTCGTCGTCGATGGCGGCGGCAGCATGCGGTACGCACTCCTTGGCGACAACCTCGCGGGTGAAGCCCAGCGGAACGGCTGGGTCGGGGTGGTTGTCCACGGCTGCGTCCGCGACACCGCAGCGCTCCGTGACCTCCAGCTGGGTGTCATGGCGTTGGGGTCAACCCCGCGCCGCTCGCTGAAGAACGGGGAGGGCCAGGTTGACATCCCGATCGAGATAGGCACGGTTCGGTGCCTGCCAGGCGACATGCTGTTTGCTGACGATGACGGCGTCCTCGTGATCGCCGCCGCACTGCTCGGATAGCCCCGCTCAAGAGGTACCGAGGCTCCGGCTTGCCCATCCGGTGATCTACTGACGCGGATCGGTGCGCGCCACGATGCCGCTTCCTCGTAACGAGCCGACGATGGGGTTGACCAAGAACGCCCCACGACGAAGGAGCTCTCTGATGAAGCTCGTGCTACTTGGCGGCTCGCTGCTTGCGGCTGCCGCCCTGATTCTCGTTGCCACGATCGTTGCCACCGATCGTGCCTTTAGCAACGACGCAGCTGCGGCCGCAACAAGCGACCACAGCGCGATGACAGGCAGTTCGAGCCCGACAAGCTTTGCTGGCAAGGCTCCAGCCAATGCCAAGGAGCTCGCCGAGGCCCACGTCCCATTCCCCGCCGAGCTCCCACCTGTCCCCGCGGGCGACGTGGTGAAGGTGCACCTGACCCTGAAAGACGTCACGATCGAGATCGCACCAGGCGTGAAGTACGCGGCTTGGGGATTTGAGGGTGGGGCACCCGGTCCGGTCATTCACGTCCGGCAAGGGCAAACCGTCGAGATGACGCTGACGAACGGCGGTGCCATCCCTCACTCGATCGACTTCCACGCGGCACGGATCGCGCCAGACAAAGCGTTCATCGACGTCGCCTCGGGCGAGTCCTTCACGTTCCGTTTCAAGGCCGGAGACCCGGGCGTCTTCATGTACCACTGCGGTACGAAGCCCGTGCTCATGCACATCGCGAACGGGATGTACGGCGCGATCGTGGTCGATCCGGCCACCCCGCTCCCGAAGGTCGAACGCGAGTACGTCCTCGTCGCGAGTGAGTGGTACCTCACCTCCGATGGGCTGACCGAACCGGCGAACGGGGATCTTGCGAAGGCACGCACGGTCAGCCCGGACTGGACGACCTTCAACGGCTACGCCGCCCAGTACGTCACCCACCCGCTTACGGCTGATCCGGGCGACACGGTGCGGTTCTACGTTGTCGACGCAGGCCCAAGCCTGACGACCGCCTTCCACGTCGTCGGCACGATCTTCGACAAGGCGTACATCGACGGGGATATGAACCCGGAGCATGCGCTCGAGGGCGTGCAGACCGTGGACGTTCCGGCGGGCGGTGGCGGAGTGTTCGAGGTCACGATCAACGAACCGGGTCTCTACCCGGTCGTGAGCCACTCCTTCGCGAGTGTCGACCTCGGCCAGGTCGGGATCCTCAAGGTCGGAGATCCCAAGGGGACGATGTCTCATTGAGCGACCGATGGGCAGGTGTCGATCGAAGCGACGCCTGTTCGTCATAGATACGACACGCCTGAGCGCGTGCCCGGCGTACGAGCCGGACCCCAACGCAAGGAGCAGGCATGCCCGCACCCGTTGTTCACTTCGAACTGCGCTCGAATGACCCCGACGCCACCCGTGCGTTCTTCGGCGATCTCTTTGGCTGGAGCTACGGCGAAGGTGGCATCCCCGGCTACACATACGTCAACACCGGCGTCGAGGGAGCGATTCCCGGTGGCATCGGCCCGGTCCAGGGCGGCGATCCGATGACGGTCTTCTTCGTCGGCGTCGAGAATGTCGAGGAGTCGCTGCGTCACGCCGAACGCCTCGGCGGTCGTATTGTGCAGCCAACGACAAGTGTTCCGGGCGTCACGTTCGGCCTCCTCGCCGACCCGGAAGGCCGAATCGTCGGAGTCGCCTCCGCCGGGTAGGCGCACGAGGGATCGCTGCAGTGAGCGTCCCCACAAGGGACGCTCTACGGAGCGATCGCGTCGTCATGGGCCGCACCGCCGTTCCGTCACCGTATTGGCATTCGGCGGATCAACGGCCACCGTCGTGCCGCTGGACGTCGAGGCACGTCCGGATGGTCGGTCGGGAGTCCCGTGACGGCGGCTATTCTCGCCGAGACCCGCCCCCATCGACTAGCGGCCTAGGTCACCACCCTTTCAAGGTGGCTACACGGGTTCGAATCCCGTTGGGGGCATCGGTTCAGGCGTTTGGGCGTTCGTAATTCAGCTGAGAAGGGCCAGTCGGCCCACCTCCGCTGCGATGTACGACGACGCCAGTGCTGGGACTCAACCCTCCGCAGAATCACCGAGTAGCTCGTCCATGAACTCCTGGAAGACGGCGAGATAGAGCGCAATGTCGTCGTCCCCGGTCTGGGCAGAGACGGCTGGGCCTCCCCACCAGCCGAACTCCCACACACCACGGTTCGCGAAGAAGACCCGCTGCAGGTGACGGACAGCAGGCACGTCCCGCTCACCCGCCTCGGCGTTGTTTCGCGGCGGCTCGGCGGCGAAGCGGTAGCCAGCTCGGTTGCCGATGTTGTAGACGTCCCAGTCGCGCCCGTGACCTCGCAGCGTCGCGCGGATCCCCGCTGCGATCGCTGCGGCGAGCGACGCCGTGCGCACATAGGTCTCGGGGATCCAGACCGTCTCGAGCGCCGCTCGTGCAGCAGCCATCGAGAGCGCGTTCCCGAACAATGTCCCGCCGATTCCTGGCTCGTCGACGGCTGTCCCACTCACGTCGTACGTCTCGTGTGGCCGGTCGATGAGCTCGGCGAGCTCGTCGGTCATCCCGTAGGCAGCGACCGGGACGCCGCCGCCGAGAGACTTGCCGAGCACGACGAAGTCGGGCTCTAGACGCCACTCGCGCACCATCCCTCCGAACGCCATCGGGAGCGTCTGGGTCTCGTCGACGGCGAGCAGCGTGCCAGCCGCGCGGGTGAGCTTCCTGACCGCGTCATGGAACCCCGGCTCGGGGAAGACGATCCCCGAGTTCGTGAGGCACGGTTCCGCGAGTACAACGGCAACGTCCTCGCCGGAGAGCGCGCGCTCGACGCCGTCGACGTCGTTCCAGGGAATAACGACCGTACGCGCAATGTCGCTTGGGGTGATCCCGAGGTACTCGGGCTCCAGCTCGGCGCCCTCGCCTATCGCTAGAAGCTCGGCTACGTGGCCCTGATACTTGCCTTCAAAGACGACGACCTTCTCACGACCTGTCTGCAGACGCGAGAGCCGGATGACGTCCGCGTTGGCCTGTGACGAGCTGAGGGCGTACTGCCACTTGGGCAACGACCAGCGCAGCCCGAGCTCTTCCGAGACGTGGATCGCGTCCTCGGTGGGCAACTGGAATTGCAGTCCTGCGCGCATCCGCTGCTCGACGGCCCGGATGACGCCCTCCGGCGTGTGACCGGCCGAGGCCACCGTAATGCCGAGGCTCATGTCGAGATACCGGAATCCATCCGCGCACGTGAAGGTCGCACCGTCCGCTCCAGCAACGAAAAGCGGCGGGTGGTCGTAGAGGAAGGCCATCCACGACAAAGGGACACCGAGCGGCATCGAGCGACGGGCTCTCATCCGAAGCGCCAAAGACTGCGGGTGCTCTCGCTCGAACCGCTCGTCCTCCCGACGCTTCAGCTGCTCGACACGGGCAAGATCCACGGGTGAATGGTGCCTCACCCGTGGGACGAGATCAAGCTGACCGAAGCCGAACTCCTGCCTAAATCCAGCACGTTCCTCGACGAGCTTCGAGACGAAGTTCGTGCAGCAGCGCTCGAGCTCGGAGAGGCGCCGAGTCACATTGCAACTGCAGGGCAGCCCAACGAGCGACACACCCAGTCTAGGATGGGCGTATGAAATATCGCCGCTTGGGACGTTCGGGTCTGCAGGTGTCAGAGCTGTCGCTTGGCTCATGGCTCACCTTCGGTGGCCAGGTCGCCGACGACACTGCTGTGGAATGCATGGAGGCAGCTTCCGAGGCTGGCGTGAACTTCTACGACAACGCCGAGGGATACGAGGCAGGTGAGTCAGAACGGGTGATGGGTCGTGCCCTCAAGCGGCTCGGCTGGAAGCGCTCAGACATCGTCGTCTCGACCAAGATCTTCTGGGGCGGGTCAGGCCCGAACGACGAAGGCTTGTCACGCAAGCACCTCCTTGAAGGCACAGCCGCGTCGCTTGCCCGACTCGAGCTCGATTACGTCGATCTCCTCTACTGCCATCGCCCCGATCCCGACACGCCCATCGAGGAGACCGTGCGAGCGATGTCTCACCTCGTGGACACCGGCAAGACGCTCTACTGGGGAACGAGCGAGTGGAGCGCCGTGCAGATCCGCGCCGCGCACGCCGTCGCAAAGCAGGAGCATCTCGTGCCGCCGACGATGGAGCAGCCCCAGTACAACATGTTCAACCGTGAGCGTGTCGAAGTCGAGTACGCGCCGTTGTACGACGAGTTTGGTCTTGGCACGACAATCTTCAGCCCTCTCGCGCGCGGCCTCCTCACCGGAAAGTACGCCAACGGGATCCCGAAGGGATCGTTCGCCGACAAGCCGGGCTTCGATTGGTTGAAGGAGCGCATCACGCCCGAGGCGGTGGGAAAGGTCGAAGCGCTCACACCGATCGCCGACGAGCTTGACTGCACCCGCGCACAGCTCGCGCTGGCCTGGTGTCTACGCGTGCCGTATGTCTCGTCCGTCATCACCGGCGCGAGCACCGCCGAACAGGTACGCGAGAACATGGCCGCGAGCGATGTCGTCCCGAAGCTGACCCCGGACGTTCTCGCCAGGATCGAGGCAATTCTCTCCGGCACGGAGGACTGAGAGCCTTCGAGTACGTCGCTTCGTCGGCCCGCACAAGCGGCGACCGTGGCGTTCAGCGAAAGCGGTCGTTCCTCGCCAACCGGGCGAGGGTCGCGTCTGCGTGCCGCGGCGTGTAACACTCCGTCGGCGGCGATGCGATTCACGGGTACACGAATAGTTGCTCTCTGCGCGGGCGCGCTCGTGATCATCGGTGTCGCACTGGCTCTGCCTGCGTTTGCTGCTTCGCCCGGGAAGAACGGCCGGATCCTGTTCTCGAGCAACCGTGGACAGTCGGATCAGGCCGCGGCGGTGTACGACATCTACTCGATGAATCCGGACGGCTCGGATGTCAAGCGTCTCACCACGGACGGGAAGTCCTCTGGTCCGGCGGCATCGCCGGACGGTCGGCGTATCGCGTTCGTGAGCAACCGCGACGGCGACTACGACCTGTATGTGATGAATGCGGACGGATCGCAGGTCTCGCGACTCACAAATGTCAAAGGGGTCGACTCTGTCCCCAGCTGGTCACCGGACGGCACGCACCTCGTCTTTACAAGCGACCGGGGCGGCAACCCGGACATCTGGGTCATTGCCGCAGACGGGAGCGCCCCCATTCAGCTGACGACACATGCCGGCCGCGACTTCGATCCTGCGTGGTCTCCCGCCGGCACGCTCATCTCATTTTCGAGCACCCGCGACAACGGCGTCACCCAGCAGGTCTACGTCATGAACGCGGACGGCTCAGGGCAGAAGCTCCTGACGCCGCTCACGTCCTTCAACCTCATGTCGACCTGGGCCCCCGATGGTTCCAGGATCGCTTTCCTGAGCGGCCGAGACGGGACGAAGGAGGTCTACGCCATGAACCCCGACGGGACAGGCCAGACCCGTATCACTGACGACCCGAACAACGACGAACAGCCGACTTGGTCGCCGGACGGCAAGCAGATCGCTTTCTTGCGCCTCATCGGTTCGAATGGGGACATCTGGACGATCGGAGTCGATGGCTCCGGAGCACGGCGGCTCACGAGCGACCCCGGCGTCGACGCCGGCCCTGAATGGGCTGTCGCGGTGAAGAGCCCCAGCCCGCCAACGGGGAGCTGCACGATCACCGGTACAGCGGGCGCCAACACGCTCAACGGCACTGCAAAGGCCGATGTGATCTGCGGACTGGGCGGCAAAGACACCATCCGCGGGCGCGGTGGCAACGACATCCTCCGGGGAGGGCCCGGGAACGACTCACTTGACGGTGGCCCCGGCAAGGACGTGGCCGATGGTGGCCCGGGTCGCGACGTCTGCGTCGCCGAGACAAAGCGCTCCTGCTAGCCCTCTGACCTCTCGAGGCTGGCAAGCAGTCGTCTGAGAAGCTTGTCGAGCGCCCGGCGATCGGTTGCCGTCAGCGAGCCTAGAACCAGTTCCTCATTTTCGAGGTGCGTCTCAATGGCCTTGTCGATCGTCGCCTTTCCGTTGGCAGTCAGGCCCACAAGCGTTCCTCTGCGATCGGTCGGGTCAGGCCTGCGCTTTACTAGACCGGCTTCGACGAGCCGGTCGAGGCGCTTCGTCACGCCACCCGACGAGATCATCATCGAATCCATCAACGCAGTCGGGGTGAGTTCGTATGGGGCGCCCGTTCGGCGCAGCGCGGCCAGGAGATCGAACCCACCCGCCGGGAGCTCGTACTGCGAAAGCCCCTTGCGGAGCGCTGAATGGGCGAGGTCTGTCGTACGGGATAACCGGCCGAGGAGTTCGAGCGGCTCGAGGTCGAGGTCAGAGCGCTCGCGCCGCCACTCGGCGACGATGCGGTCGATGTGATCACGGCTCATGTCACCATCCTGCAGGGTTGGACACGCGCATAGTACGTTTCCGGAAAGATTCTTACCGGTAAGGTACTTAGATGAACAGCGCCGAGAGGTTGGTAATCGAGCACTTCACCGACCCGGCTTGTCCGTTTGCGTTCTCGGCCGAGCCTGCACGCTTTCGCTTGCGGTGGCACTACGGGGAACAGCTGGAGTGGCGGACACGCATGATCGTCTTGACGCTCGAGCCCGGTGAGGCTGAGAAGCTCGCCGAAGGGGCGCCTGGCCTCCAGCAGCAGTATGGGATGCCCATCAATCCGGCCGCCTATCCGCGAACGGCGTCGTCCGAGCCAGCGTGCCGCGCGGTCGTCGCCGCGAGGCTGCACGACCCAGCCGCAGAGGAGCCGCTCCTTCGCCGACTTCGTGTTCGCGTGATGATGGGAGGATTGCTCGACGACCCAGGGCTGATCGGGGGGCGCGGCGGTCGATGCTGGAATCGACCCGAACGAGCTAGCACGGTGGTGCGCTTCCGAGCCCGTTGAGCAGGCGCTCAGGGCCGACATCGCAGCTTCTCGGTCTCCCTCGCCCGCCGCGCGGGCTCTCAATCACAAGCTCGGAGGTCCCGCCGAGGAGCGCCGCTACACGGCGTCAAGCTACGAGCTTACGAATGGGCAGGGCCGAACGTTTGCGCTCCCCGGGTTCAATCCGATCCAGGCGAGCGAGGCGGCAGTAGCGAATCTCGCACCCGAGCTCGTGCGTCGACCCAAGCCTGCGACGGTCGAGGAGTTGCTCATTTGGGCCGGTGAGCCGCTGGCAACCGCAGAGATCGCCCTCGTGATGCAGCGAGATATGCAGGAGGTGCGTGGAGCACTGAGCCTTGTCGCGCGTGCAATTCCCTCGGGCGCGGACATGTACTGGACACTCGGCCGCGTATAGCGGCGGTCTACGGCAGATTCCAGGCGATCGCAGAGACATCGACGACGGTGGCGCCGCCGTCGACCGGCAGCTCCACCCCGTTCACATAGCCGGCTTCGGGTGAAAGAAGGAACGCGACGACCGCGGCGATCTCGTGCGGTTCCGCGGGCCGCCGCAACGGGACGTGCGCGTGGGTGAGCGCATACGCACCTTCGCGATCGGTGCCACGCATCTGCGCGAGCCCGTCCATGTCGGCGTCACCCATCGGCGTACGCACCCAGCCGGGGCAAACCGCGTTGGCGCGAACGCCGCGCGGGCCATAGTCGGCAGCGATCGTCTTGCACAGCATCACGAGCCCGGCCTTCGACGAGCAGTATGAAGCCCAACCTGGCCCTGCGCGCATGGCGTTCACCGAGGCGATGCCGACGAGAGATCCACCTCTCTTCTCGAGCTGAGGCAGCGCGGCCCGAGCGACGAGAAAGGCTCCGGTCAGATTGGTGCTGAGCGTTCGCTCCCAGTTCTCCAGCGTTTCATCGCCGACAGGCGCCGAGTCACCTATCCCGGCATTGAGGACGACGGCGTCGATGCCTCCACACGCATCACAAGCGGCCTCGACCAGAGCCTCAGCATGGTCAGGGTCTCCGACATCTCCCGGAACGACGACGGCGTGATCGAGCTCCGCCGCAACCTCTTCGAGCGCGCTCCGGCGGCGACCCGAGAGCACGATTCCATAGCCGTCCGCCGAAAGCCGGCGCGCGCAGGCTGCCCCGATGCCGCTCCCTGCTCCAGTGACGATCGCGCACCGCATGCGGTGGATGCTAGGACGCGAAGCGGATGCGCAAGAGAACGGCCTTCCTGTGGAAAGTTCGGCGCAGTTCTGTTACGTGCCGATGTGAGCCCCAACCCGTGTCTGACACCGGTTCTGAGACAAGCTCCTGACACCGCCGAGCGCCCGCCGACCCGGCGCGGGCCGCTGCGACCTCCAATCGATGTGCCGCGGTTACCGCGACGGCGACCGAGCGCGCCTACTCTTCCGCAGTGTCAACTCGCGGAATGGCATCACCTGTACCGCGATCGCTCGCATTGGCGACCGATCTCGACGTGCTGCCCCAGAGCTGCGTGATCGAACGCAGAGCCGACTATCTCGTCATCACCTCGCCGAGCAACCCCACACACTTCTGGGG
>JANNQQ010000305.1:0-15845 GCA_031400835.1 Actinomycetes bacterium
CGCCGGGGCGAGCGTGCAGCCTGGAACTACCAATCTCCCGGGTGCGGGGTTCACACCCCGTTGCCGAGCGTCACCTACTCGATGAACCGGCTTCAGGGGATCAACAGCTCCGACGAATGGTGTCTCACGCTTAACCGGACGCCGGAGATCGACCCGCATCGTGTCACGAGGGTGATCAGCTATGCCCATCCCCGGATGACCCTTGAGACCCTCGCTGCCCAGGCAAGGCTCCATGAGCTGAATCATGGCCGGACGGCGTTCGCGGGCGCCTGGCAGGGATTTGGCTTTCACGAGGATGGCATCAGGTCCGGTGTCGCTGCGGCGCGCAGTTTCGGGGTTTCCTGGTGAGCGGCTTGCGCTCCGCGCTCTACGTCGGGACGGTCACGCATGCGCGCCGCGACCCCGCAGAACACGTCTTCCGGTACCCCGTCTACATGACTCTGGTGGCGCTCGATGAACTCCCGCGCCTCGATCGCGAGCTCAAGCGCTTCGGTTGGAATCGGCGCGCGATCACGAGCTTCCGCGACCGCGATCACCTCGACATCCGCGCCTATCTCAAGACCGAGGGCGTCGAGCTCGGTGACGGTGGGCGGATTGAGGTTCTCACGAATCTTCGCGTCCTCGGGTACGTGTTCAACCCGGTCTCGTTCTGGTGGTGTCACCGCGCCGATGGAGAGCTCGCCTGCATTGTGTCCGAGGTACGCAACACGTTCGGAGAGGGGCTCCCCTATCTGCTGCTGCCAGCGGACGAGAACGACTTGCCCGCCGAGCGTCGCCGCGTGTGGGACACCGAGAAGCGTCTGCACGTGTCGCCGTTCATGCCGATGGATCAGTCGTACACGTGGTGGTTTTCTCAGCCGGATAGCCGGATCGATGTGCGGATCGACGTGCATCAGCCCGGGCACGCTGACTTTGTCGCGACGCTTTCGGCCCGCCGCGTCGAGCTCACCTCCGCGAGCCTCAGGGCTGCGCTCGTGCGCTATCCCGTGATGCCCCATAGGGTGACCGCCGGCATCCACTGGCAGGCCGCCCGCCTCGCCCTGAAGAGGGTTCCGTTTCATAGAAAGCCACCGTTCGTGCCTTCAACGGGGAGCGTGAAGCGGTGACGATGGTGGGTCACGTCGCCCGGCGTCTGGTCTTCCGATCGCTCGCTGCCGTCCGCGGCGGCGAGGTCGTCCTCCGCTACCCGGACGGGCGAGGACGGCGCTTCGGTGATCGGAACGGCCCAACGTACGTCGTCGAGATCAGGCGGCCTCGAGCGCTCTGGGAGAAGCTCGGGCGCCGGACCCGCATCGGTCTTGGGGAGGCATACGTTGACGGCGACTGGGACTGCGACGATCTCGTCGGGCTCTTCTCACTTCTTGGGCGCACTCTCGAGGCGGCCGGCGAGCACCCGCTGATCCGTTGGCTGTACCGGGGTCAGGAGCTCCGCCCCGACCGATCGCAGCGTCAGACAGCCGCCGTTGCTCGCGACAACATCCACGCACACTACGACCTCGGCAACGAGCTCTTTGCGGCCATGCTCGACCCGACGATGGCCTACTCGTGCGGTATTTGGGAAGACGCGACCACGACTCTCGAAGAGGCACAACTCGCGAAGTTCGATCGCGTCTGCGACAAGCTCGTGCTCCGGCGTGACGACCATCTCCTCGAGATCGGCTGTGGCTGGGGAGGGCTGGCGATCCATGCAGCGACCAAGGTCGGCTGCCGAGTAACCGCGTTGACAATCTCGGCTTCGCAAGCTGAGCTGGCCCGGGAGCGGGTGAGAGACGCAGGCGTCTCACACCTGGTCGAGATCGTCGAACAGGACTACAGGCTCGTGGAGGGCTCGTTCTCGCGTATCGCCTCGATCGAGATGATCGAGGCGATTGGGCTTGCGGAGTACGACACGTACTTCGAGACGCTCGACCGGCTCCTGGCGTCGAACGGCGTTGCGCTTGTCCAGACCATCGGCATCGCCGACGGTAGGTTCGAGCGCTACCGGCGGACTCCCGACTGGGTCCAGCAGTACATCTTCCCCGGCTCACTCCTCCCGTCGCTCGAAGCGCTTGCCCGACCAGCGGCCCGCACGCGGCTGATGATCAACGACGTGGAGGAGATCGGAGTTGGCTATGCACCAACCCTTCGGGCGTGGAGGGCCAACGTCGAGCTCAACGTCGAGCGGATACGGGAGCTCGGCTACGACGACCGGTTCCTCCGGATCTGGAACTTCTACCTTTCATACTGCGAGGCTGCGTTCGCAATCCGAGCCCTCCGCAATATGCAACTCGTCCTCACCCGCTCTCACAACGACGTGCTGCCTGCTCGCCCGGCGGTCCGTGTGACCTATTGACCTACCGCGCGCTTCGGTTCGTCGTCCGCCTGGTCGTTCGCGTCGCTTGGCGGCTCCGTGTCACCGGGGTCGAACAGCTCCCGGCTGGCCCATGTGTCGTGGCCGCGAACCATGAGTCGGTGCTCGATGCATTCCTCGTCGGCGTCGCGATCCCACGTCCGGTGCGGTTCCTAGGGAAGGCCGAGCTCTGGCGCCGCCGATCTCTCGGGCGGCTCCTCACGGCGCTCGGCGGGATCCCGGTCGCACGGGATCGCGGCGACCGGGCGGCTCTCGAGCACGCGGTGCGTGCGCTCGAACGCGGAGAGGTTGTCGGCGTCTTCCCACAGGGAACGGTGCTCGGTGGCGAGGAGCGACGATGGCGGCGAGGTGCCGCGCGCCTCGCGCTCATTGCAGGAGTGCCCATCGTCCCCGTCTGCATCGTCGATGCAGAGCGAGCGCTCCAGCCGATCCGGCGGCGGCTGGGGTTCCCGGTCGTCCGTGTACTCATCGGCGCCCCGATCACCGTGGAGCAGGGCAACCCCACACCGGAGGCGGCGTTGGAGCTCACGCTCCGCATTCGCGCAGCCGTAGACGAGCTCCGCGCTCCGTATGGTCGCCCGCTTCCGGCTCCAACCGCGGCCAGGTAGGCACACTCGTACACATGGTCAATCAGCGATCTGTGCGCGCCCGAATGACAGCCACGATGCGACGCGTCGTGGCGCGCCACCCCGGGGCGGACCTCCACCACAAGATCTAGTGCCAGGACACCGCTTCGATACGTTCGAAACGAGCGATCCGCCCAAGCGGCCAGCCGACCGCGTGGTCCGGAAGGCAAACACTCGCCGGATCATTCGGCTCTTCGGTGCCTACCGCAAGCGCCTGCTCGTCGTGACCGGGCTCATCCTCGTCTCCGCGGGGCTCGGCGTCGTTCCCGCATTTTTGCTCAAGGAAGTGCTCGACGTCGCGATCCCCGAGCAGCGCCTCGAACTGTTGTCGTGGCTCGTGGCGGGGATGGTGATCATCCCCATTGTCACCGGCGCGGTGAACGTCTTCCAGACATTGCTCTCCAACCAGGTCGGCCAGAGCGTGATGCACGACTTGCGGACGGAGGTCTACCGACACCTGCAACGGCTGTCGCTCGCGTTCTTTACGCGGACGCGCACGGGCGACGTGCAAAGTCGCATCGCCAACGACATTGGCGGGATTGACAACGTCGTCACCTCGACCGCGACGTCGGTGCTTTCGAATGTCACGACGGTGCTCGCGACTGTCGTCGCGATGATCATTCTCGATTGGCGGCTTGCTGCGTTCGCGCTGGTGCTGCTGCCGCTCTTCGTCTGGCTCACGAAAGGCGTCGGGAACCAGAGGCGGAAGGTCACCGCCGAGAAACAGATCTCCCTCGCGGACGTGTCCTCGCTCGTCCAGGAGTCGCTGTCGGTGAGTGGAATCTTGCTCGGCAAGACCATGGGGCGTACGGAGGAGCTCGCGGAACGTTTCTCGCGCGAGTCCCGGCATCTCGCGTCGCTCGAGGTACGCAGCCGTATGACCGGCCGCTGGATGATGGCTGCGATTCAGATGACGTTCGCCGTCATGCCTGCTCTTGTCTACTGGTTTGCAGGCTGGTCGATTGCGCGGGGCGACGCGTCGATCTCGCTCGGCACGCTCGTCGTCTTTACGACTCTGCAGACCCGGCTCTTCTTCCCCATTGGGTCGCTCCTTGGGGTGCAACTCGAGGTGCAAAGCTCGCTCGCGCTCTTCGACCGGATCTTCGAGTATCTGGATCAACCGATCGACATCGTCGAAGGTTCGCGTGCGCTACCCGCCCTTCGGGGGGAGGTTCGCTTGACCGATGTCTGGTTCCGCTACGACGCTGAAGCCTGGACGCTCGAGGACGTCTCCATCGTCGTTCCGCCAGGTACCAAGACGGCGATCGTCGGCGAGACCGGCTCCGGTAAGACGACCTGCGCCTACCTCGTCGCGCGGCTCTACGACGCAACCGAGGGCCGCGTCACGATCGATGGTGTCGATGTGCGCGAGCTCACGTTTCCTGCGCTGGCCGACGCGGTCGGAGTCGTCTCACAGGAGACGTATCTCTTTCATGCCACCGTGCGTGAAAACCTCCGCTTCGCGAAGCCTGACGCAACGGACGCCGAGGTCGAGCAGGCGGCCCGCGCTGCGCAGATCCACGAGCTGATCGCAGGTCTCACTGAGGGGTATGACACCGTTGTGGGCGAGCGGGGCTACCGCTTCTCGGGTGGTGAGAAACAACGGATCGCGATCGCGAGGACGATCCTCCGGAACCCACCGATTCTCGTTCTCGACGAGGCGACCTCGGCGCTCGACACGCAGACGGAGCGTGCGGTTCAGCTAGCGCTCGAACAGCTCGCAGCGGGCCGTACCGTGATCGCAATTGCGCATCGCCTCTCCACCGTTCGCGACGCGGATCAGATCGTCGTGCTCGACCGGGGTCGCATCGTCGAACGCGGCACGCATGACGACCTGATCGCAAACGGCAGGCGCTATGCCGAGCTCGTTGCGCGCGACACCGAAGCAATCGTCAGCTGAGTCGACGGTGCTAGGGGTGCTCGGCTTCGACCCAGTGCGGGCCGCCCCAGGTGATGTCGAACGGGTAGTCGTTGGCAACGTGCGCCCAGATCAGCCAGCCGACCCAGCGGCAAGCGCCGTAGAGGAACGCGATGCGGTAGAGGACGAGCAACGCGTCGGCAGAGATCCGCCGCTGGAGTGCCGTGAGCGACACGTCGGCGGGTACGACATTGGCGAAGAAGTAGCCGCGGGTCAGCACACGCCAGTTCAGGAGTGCCAGCGCAAGCCAGAAGCCGTCCCAGACGAATCCGGGCCCGCTGAAGTACGCCGCCGCATCGGTGAAGCGTCCGGTTTGACCTGCGTACGCCCAGGCGTCGAGGTGAATCGTCTGCGTGGTGAACGGGAAGAACAGCATCGTCCCGTAGGTGTCGCCGATGTCTGTCAGCGAGTGCGCCCAGTGTCCGATGATGAAGCCAAGGCCCCAGGCCCGACCAACCAGCTTCCAGATCACGACCCCGATCAGCACGCCGAACAGCAGCGAGTGGGTGAAGCCCACACCGGGCCAACCCCGGTGGAACTGCGCGGGGTCATCGGCCTTGAGTGAGATGCCAAAGAACGTGATCCCATAGACGAACCACTTCGTGAACACGTCCGGGCTGTAGGAGCCGATCAGCAGCGGGACAAACGCGATGCGAACCCCGAAATGCTTCTGGAGGACGTACGGCTCAAGGTCGTGGGCGGCCCAACTCATCGGTTACGAACGAGGCGCACCGTGGCGGGAACGCCCCAGAGCACACCGATGAAATACGCAGCCGCGACCGGCCAGGAGAGCATGAATGACGGTGAGAGAACGCCGATCGTCACGTAGCCGAGGGCCGCGAGTGCGAGCGGAGCCAGTCGGCGCCATGGGAACGACGAGCTCCGGGGTGCCGTCTCAGCCACTGCGCGATCTTAGAGCCTCTCACAGGCTCGGAGAGACCAGTGCGAGCAGGAGCGAGCCTGGCCGAGGTCTGCGGGAGCGCCATACATCCGCCGCATTTGCGCGGGTAGTCGATGATCCGCAGTCCTGAGCATCTAGTCTTCGGATCCGAGATCGCTACCCGACGGTTCGGGCGCACCGCCAAAGCCGCACAACTCAATGGAGAGATTCTCGCTATGACCACCCTTACAAACACCGTCTCGCTCGCTCGGCATGGAATCGACGCACGGGGCACAGTTCGTCGGAATCCCTCGACATCGCAGCTCTATACCCATGCGCTACAGCGCGGGGACGGCCGACTCGCGGAGGGTGGGCCGCTCGTCGTCGATACCGGACGATTCACCGGGCGCTCCCCGAAGGACAAGTTCGTCGTACACGAACCTGGATCCGAAACACGGATCTGGTGGGGTGAGATCAACCAGCCTCTCGACGAGGCGCGCTTCGACGGATTGCGCCTCAAGGTGACGGACTACCTTGCTGCGCAGGAGACCCTGTATGTGATCGACGCCTTCGCCGGCGCTGACCCAGCGCACCGCATTGGCGTCCGCGTCGTAACGGCAAGTCCGTACCACGCGCTCTTCGCCAAGACGATGTTCATCCGGCCGACAGATGACGAGCTTGCGGTGCACGAAGCACAGGCGCTCGTGCTCCACGCGCCGGAGATTGAGGCAGAGCCCGCGACGGACGGAACCCGTACTGGGACGTTCGTTGCGCTCCACCCGACACGCACCGAGGTGGTGATCGGCGGCACGTTCTATGCCGGGGAGATCAAGAAAGCAATCTTCACCGTGATGAACGATCGCCTTCCGCTGGAGGGTGTTTTCCCGATGCACTGCTCAGCGAATGTCGGTGCAGACGGCGACGTTGCCGTCTTCTTCGGGCTTTCGGGAACGGGCAAGACCACACTTTCGGCCGATCCTTCACGCCACCTTGTTGGTGACGACGAGCACGGCTGGGGAGCGAATGGCGTCTTCAACATCGAGGGTGGGTGCTACGCAAAGGTGATCCGCCTCAACGCCGAGGCCGAGCCAGACATCTTCCGTACCACGCATACCTACGGGACGATTCTTGAGAACGTGGCGATGGACGAGCGGGGGGTGCTCGATCTCGACGATGACTCTAAGACCGAGAACACGCGCGCCGCCTACGAGCTCGAGCAGATCCCGAACACCGTGCCCGCAAAGCTCGCAGGGCATCCGCGCACTGTCATCTTCCTCACCGCAGACGCCTTCGGAATCCTTCCTCCGATCGCGCGTCTCACCCGCGAGCAGGCGCAGTTCTACTTCCTTTCGGGCTTCACCGCCAAGCTCGCCGGAACCGAGATTGGCGTCACCGAGCCACAGCCGACGTTCTCAACCTGCTTCGGCGCACCGTTCATTCCGCAGCGGCCGGTCGTCTATGCCCACATGCTCGGGGAAAAGCTCGATACCCACAGCGCAGCCGTGTGGCTCGTGAATACAGGGTGGACCGGCGGCCCGTTCGGAGTCGGTCATCGGATGCCGATTGCCGCAACCCGCGCGCTCTTGCGCGCGGCGCTCTCGGGAGAGCTCGCTACCGCTGAGACACGTCGAGATCCTGTGTTTGGCTTCGACGTCCCCGTGGCCGTCTCAGGTGTCGAAGGTGCGCTGCTTGACCCGCGCTCGACCTGGTCGGACGCGGCTGCGTACGACGCGAAGGCACGCGAGCTAGCCGACATGTTCCGAAGCAACTTCCAGGAGCGGTTTGCCGAAGACGCGCCCGAGCTTGCTGCTGCAGGACCGCAATAGCGTGGTTATGCGTCGCGAACCGCGGCCGTAGCCTGCAGTCCACGCGCCCGGCTGCGACGTTCCTTCAACTCTCGCGCCCACGTTTCCATCAGGTAGCGTCCTCCTAGATGGAACCGCAGTTCGACGTCCTCGTCGTCGGTGCCGGCTGCGCAGGGATGCGGGCCGCGATTGAGGCCCACGACGCGGGTGCCCGCGTGGCGGTCATCTCAAAGCTTCACCCGACGCGCAGCCACTCTGGTGCCGCCGAGGGCGGGATCAACGCCGCGCTCGGGAACAGCGCAGAGGACAGCTCCGAGTCGCACGCGTTCGATACGGTCAAAGGCTCCGACTATCTGGGCGACCAGGACGCGATCGAGATCCTTGCGAACGAAGCTCCTGGTGACATCTACCAGCTTGAGCACTGGGGTTGCGTCTTCTCACGTAACGAGGAAGGGAAGCTTGCACAGCGGCCGTTTGGCGCCGCAGGCTCACCGCGCACCGTGTACGCGGCCGATATCACTGGTCACGTCCTCATCCAGGTGCTCTTCGAGCAACTGCAGAAACGCATGGCCGACGGTCTCGTTGTGTTTGAGGAGTACTTCGCCTTCCGCCTCCTCGAGGAGGACGGTCGCTGTACCGGTGTCGTCTCCTGGGACCTCCTACACGGTGGGGTCAAGCTCGTCGAGGGTAAGGCGGTTGTCCTTGCCACGGGCGGGGCTGGGCGCCTCTATCGCGCGACCACGAACGCGTACGCCTGCACGGGCGACGGGATGGCGATGGCCCTGCGCCTCGGTCTCCCACTGAAGGACATGGAGTTCATGCAGTTCCATCCGACGACGATGTTCCCGTCGGGGATTCTCATCACCGAGGGCTGTCGTGGCGAGGGCGGGTATCTGATTAACAAGGAAGGCGAGCGCTTCATGAAGCGCTACGCCCCGAACGCACTTGAGCTGGCGTCGCGCGATGTCGTCTCTCGCTCGGAGCAGACCGAGATCGATGAAGGTCGCGGAGTCAACGGTTCGGTGTATCTCGATCTCCGTCATCTCGGGCCAGAGAAGATCCTCAATCGTCTCCCAGGATCGCGCGAGCTCGCGATGACCTACGCCGGCGTCGACCCGATCTACGAGCCGATCCCGGTGAGACCCGGTGCGCACTACCACATGGGTGGTGTCGAGTGTGACAACTCGGGGCTCACGGGACTGGAAGGTCTCTACGCCGCTGGTGAGGTCGCGTGCGTGTCCGTCCACGGCGCCAATCGTCTCGGGGGCAATTCGCTGATGGAGACCATCACCTTTGGGCGTCGAACGGGCCAGGCGGCCGCAGAGTACGCGCGGTCGAGCCCGCCCTCGGGACGTCACGGCGAGGCAGCCCGCGTCGATGCCGAAAAGTGGATCGGTCAGCTCCTTGCAGTCGACCAGGGCGAGCGGCCATGGCAGGTTCGCGACGAGCTTGGAATCACGATGCTCGAGAACTTTGGAGTGTTCCGTCACGCCGAGAAGATGGAGGCGCAGGTTGGCGTGATCGCGGGGCTGCGCGATCGATACGCCCGCGGCGTGATCATTGAGGACAAGGGCGCGATCTTCAACAGCGATCTGACCCAGGCAATCGAGCTCGGATATCTCCTCGATCTCGCCGAATGCATGCTGCAGGCAGGGATCGCGCGGAAGGAGAGTCGTGGCGCCCACTCGCGGCCGGCAGACTTCCCGACCCGCGACGATGAGAACTTCCTCAAGCATTCGATCACGCATTGGAAGGGATCCGGCCCTGAGCTCTCGTATCGTGAGGTGCGGATGACGCACTGGAAGCCGATGGAACGGACGTACTGATGAAGGTTGAACTCAAAATCTGGCGATACGACGGAGCGACCGGCACCAAGGCGCTGAAGCCGTACGAGGTGGACGTCTCGGACGAGGCGACCCTCCTCGACACGCTTGATGTGATCAAGGACAAGCTCGACGGTTCACTCGCGTATCGCAAAAGCTGCCGCATGATGATCTGCGGTTCGTGCGGCATGCGGGTCAACGGTGGGGCAGTGCTCGCGTGTAAAACGCGCATCTCCGATCTCGTCGCCGACGGGAACGTCCCGGTGATCTCCGCGATGGGGAACCTCCCCGTCGTCAAGGATCTCGTCGTCGACATGGAGCCCTTCTGGGCCAAGATGCGCGCCGTCGAGCCATGGCTTCAGCCCGGGTACGACCAGGCGATCGAGAAGGAGAACATCTTCCCTCAGGGGCGGATGGATGTGATGCACAAGGAATCGCTTTGCATCAACTGCGGGTGCTGCGTGTCGGAGTGCAACTCGATGGAGGCCGACCCCGACTTCCTAGGCCCGGCTGCTCTCGCCAAGGGCTTCCGATTCGTCGGCGACCCCCGGGACGGCGCGAAGATCGAGCGTCTCGAGAAGTACTCGGAGCCCCACGGCCTATGGGATTGCACCCGCTGCTACTTCTGCAACGAGCGCTGCCCGAAAGGGGTCGATCCCCGCGACGCGATCGCAAAGCTCGGCGCGGAGGCAATGAAGGAAGGAATCGACCGTGACATGGGCGCGCGTCACGCGAAGTGGTTTGTCACCTCAGCGAAGACGACTGGTTGGCTGCGCGAGACCGAGCTCGTCCCGAAGACGCAGGGTGTTGTGAAGGCGATCAAGGAGATCAAGTTCGCAATGTCGCTCGCGACGAAGGGCAAGGTGCCGCCGCCGTTTCCGCCGCACGTCGCTGAGGATGTCCACGAGTCGCGTGGTCTCTACGACCTCGTCAAGGAACAAGGGGTCGACGGCGCGCTCGGGATCGTGCAGGGCGAGAAGTCCTTGATGCACCTCGAGCACCACGCCGACGATTCGGGCCGGCATCCATACGACGAGCCGGGATCGTTCGTGAGGCCGTATCTCCCCGATGAGCAGCCGGCGGAGACGCCCGGCCCTCCGAGTTAGGATGGACGTGTGAAGAAGGTCGCCTACTTCAAGGGTTGTCTCGCGAGTCTCTCCGCGAAGGAGCTCGACATCTCGACGCAGGCCCTCGCGCCGAAGCTTGGAATCGAGCTCATCGAGCTCACCAAGGTGACGTGTACGGGCGCCGGTGATATCCATGAAGCCGAGCCGGACTACTACATCCACCTGAACGCTCGCATCCTGGCCTATGCCGAGGCAACAGGCTGCGACACGCTGATGACGATCTGCAACGTCTGCACGCTCAACCTGCGGCAGGCGCATCACACGCTTGCGAACGATGACGCGCTCCGTGCCCGCGTCAATGACAACCTCGAGTCGGTTGGGGCGCCGCGCTACAACGGCACGGTCGATGTGAAGCACTTCCTGTGGCTCGTCGCCGGCGAGCATTTTTCTCAGCTTCAAGAGGTGGCGCATCGTGGGCTCAAAGGTCTGAAGATCGCCCCGTTCTACGGCTGCCAGATTCTGCGGCCCTCGAAGCTCATGGGCTTTGACAACCCTGACAATCCCGACTCGCTCGAGCGCATCATCACCGCTTGCGGTGGCGAGCCGATCGACTACCCGGCCAAGATCAAGTGCTGCGGTTTTCCGATCATCCAGGCACGCGAGGACACCGCGCTTGCCGAGCTGGTACAGCCAATCGAGCAGGCGATGGAGGCGGGAGCCGACGCGATTGTGACGCCGTGCCCGCTCTGTCATCTTTCGCTCGACGCGTGGCAGTCCAAGCTGAAGAAGCGCTACGGGAAGGACTTCCAGATGCCGATCCTGCATCTCTCGCAGCTCATCGGGGTTGCGGCAGGTCTTACCGACTCGGAGCTGAAGTTCAAGCGCCACGTCGTATCTGTCCAGCCGGTTGTTGAGAAGCTCTCCGTGTAGGGGGCACTTCCGCCTTAGGCGGGATTGCCTAGAAGAGCAGTAACACCTTGACTTGGGCCGCCATTGGAATCCTCGGGTTGGGCGTCGTTGTCGCCACGTACGCGTGGTTCGAGGCGGGGTGGCTGCGGACACGGGTTCTTGAGGTCGAGGTCCCAGGGCTTCCGGAGGAGCTCGACGGCATGCGGATTGGGCACGTGTCCGACTTCCACCTCGGCGCGTTGTTCTCTCGCGGGAATGCGGCGAGTGAGCGCGCCGCTGCGTGGATCGCACATCGGCAGCCCGACCTGATCTGCATTACAGGCGATCTCGTCTCACTCCCGCGCGGCGAGCCTCGGCTCCGACGGATTCTCTCAATGCTCGAGCGACCTATCGTCGTACTCGGTAACCACGACATCGCGGTGACGCGCGACCCGTTCTCTCGGGCCGGCGAGCTCAATGAGCTCTCGGGCGTCTGCCTGCTGCGCGACGAGGCGGTCGTGGTCGAGGTGCGAGGGCTGCGGGTTCAGCTCGTCGGGTCTGACCCCGAGAAGCACGAAGCGCGAACGACGACGCCGTGGGCGTTGGCCGACCAGAGCGCAGCCCTTCGGATCCTGCTGTGCCACTACCCGACCCTGACCCTGCGCGTTCCACCAGGGATCTTCGGGTTGACCCTCGCAGGGCACATGCACGCCGGACAGATCTGCGTGCCGCTTCCGGGTGGCCGCCGGTTGACGCTCGCCCACCTTCGTGCAGAGTTCGTTGCAGGTCTTTACGCGTCGCCGGCTGGGCCTCTCCACGTCTCGCCCGGCACCGGAACGACGCTGGTGCCGTTCCGTCTCTTCGCCCGCCCGGAGGTCACCGAGCTCGTCCTTCGACCCTGTGGATGAACTGGCCAGGGCTCGGCACGGTTTCGCTTGACAAGAAACGGTCTCTGGCACCGGTTGTCGCCGAACTCGCCGCTGATCCGATTCACGCGGCCCAACCGACAGCAGATCAGGCCGTAGACTCCCTGGTGTGGAGGGCCATTCCGTCATCTCGTCCGATCTGCTTGGTGAGTACGCTGCCGATGCGGCTCGCGAGGTCGAGGGGGTAGGCGGGCTCGTTGAGAGCCCGCTCCACCGCCATCGGGGCGTGCGCGTCATCGAGGGCGAAGGAGACGTGACCGTCGAGCTTCACCTCGCGCTCGAGTGGGGGGCAGCGGCGCCGGATATCGGTCTTGAAGTCCAGCGGCGGGTTGCCGCCTACCTCGGGAAGATGGCCGCCGTGACGCCGCGCCAGGTTGAGGTCGTCATCGCCGAGATCGGCGCGCCCGCAACCTCAATATGACACCGCGCGTCTCGGGTCTTTCCCGTGGCTCGCTGCGTTCGGCGCCATCGGTGTGTCACAACTGTGTGTGGTGGCAGTCGCGTGGCAACAAGACCGCGTCGAAGGAGCGCTGGATCGAGCGAGTCGAGGACGAGTGGGGGGACTGGGGCACGATCTACCTCGATGAGCACGGACGTCTGCTCGGCTCGATGCAGTACGGGCCTGCGCATCTCTTCCCACGCGCCGACGACCTACCTGCGGGGCCACCAAGCGACGATGCAGTCCTCATCACCTGTGCCTACCTGATGCGCGATGGGGCGGAGTGGGCCGAGAAATCACTCATGCTTGCCGCGATTGGGGAGGCCCGCGACCGCGGAGCCAGGGCTATCGAGGCATTCGCCTACGCGTACGAGGATGATGCGACGGTCGAAGAGCGATTCTTCATCCACCGAACAGTGTTCCCACGGGAATTCCTCGACGACTTCGGTTTCACCACCCTGAGATCTCGAGGGCGGGTCGAGCTTTGTCGGCTCGAGCTGGGCGGTCTCGTGCCCGTGGAGGAAGGACGCCGCGCGCGCGTTCTACGTGTCGTCCAGGAGGCATTTACGCCAGCACCGACGCCCGCGCCTGCCCGTCGCCCCTAAGGTGGGGCGGACACACGAGTCCAGCGTAGGCAAGGGGACGCCATGACCACTCTCAAGGATCGACCGAACACTGCGCTCCTCGTCGTCGACGTGCAGAATTGCGTCGTCGAGGGGTCTCACGAGCGCGACACGGTCGTTGCGAACGTCGGCAGCCTTGTCGAGAAGGCGCGCAGGGAACGCGTCCCCGTTGTCTGGGTTCAGCACTCCGACGAGGGGATTGTGAAAGGGAGCGACGCCTGGCAGATCGTCCCCGAACTGGCTCCTGGCGACGCCGAGCCGCTTGTCGCGAAAAACTACGGCGACTCCTTCGAGAGCACCAACCTCGAGACCGTGCTGTCGGGCCTCGGAGTCGGGCGACTCTTCGTCGTCGGCGCCCAGACCGACGCGTGCGTTCGCTCGACGCTCCACGGCGCGTTCGCCAGGGGGTACGACGCGACGCTTGTCAGCGATGCCCACACGACGGAGGACCAGACCGCCTGGGGAGCACCTCCGCCCGCTCAGGTCATCGCGCACACGAACCTGTACTGGACACACCAGACAGCGCCCGGGCGGACCGCGGAGACGGTCGAGACGAAGGACGTCGACTTCGGCGCCGCTTAGACCCTGCTGGTCGCCTCGAGCAGGAGATCTGCGATCTGAATCGCGTTGAGTGCGGCACCCTTGCGGAGGTTGTCGCCGGAGATGTAGAGCGCAAGTCCGTTCTCACTCGCTGTGTCACGGCGGATGCGTCCCACGAGCACCTCGTCGCCACCCGCCGCGGCCTGCGGCGTCGGATAGGCAGGAAGCTCGAGCACCCGAACGCTCGGCGCGTCCTGCAGGATCGCGGTTGCGCGCTCGGGGGTGAGTTCCTGCTCGAACTCGACCCACACCGCCTCGGAGTGGCCCACCATCACCGGGACACGGACACAGGTAGCCGAGATCGCGAGCTCGGGGAGCTCGAGGATCTTGCGTGTCTCGGCGCGCAGCTTCGACTCCTCGTCCGACTCGTCACCCTCCCACGACCAGTCCATGACCAGGTCGTTCTCGACAGGCGACGACTCGGCGAGCACCTGCATTCTCTGTGCCCCCGCACCCGAGACGGACTGGTAGGTAGCAATGTGGACTCGACGGAGCCCTGCCTCGTCATGCAGTGGCTTCAGCACACAGGTCAAGGGAATCGTGCAGCAGTTCGGGTTGGCGACGATGCGGTCGCGATCAAGAGCTTCAAGGGCGCGGTGCGGATTGACCTCGGGAACGACGAGTGGGTACCCGTCCACGAGCCTGTACGCCGACGACTTATCGATGCAGATCGCCCCCGCAGAGGAGGCGATTGGCACGAGCTCACGGCTCGCAGAGGTGCCCACCGAGAAGAGGAAGAGATCGACATCACCTGCTCCGAGCGCTTCGTGGGTTGCTTCCTCGACGATGAGCCGGTCCGAGCCGAATGCCAGCTCAGTCCCCGCCGACCGGGCAGAGGCGAAGGCCCGCACGTTGTCGTACCCGCGCTGCGCGAGCAGCTCAAGGGTGATCGTTCCGACCGCGCCAGTCGCGCCAACGACCCCAATCCGGGGCACGGCCATCAGGCCGCGCCGTCGAGTGTTGCTTGAACGTTCACGCTCTCCTGCATCTCCGAACCATTCTCATCCCTGCTCCACGTTCCTGTGCGTTCGCGAAGGCCGAGGACGCGCCTTTGCGTCGTGCGCTGGCGCGTCATGTAGTGACCGTAGCTGGAGTAACCCTGGTCTCGACGCGGCAAAGGGGTTGTGATCTCCCCGCATCCGAGCCGGAACGACGCGGGCTCGGCGATGGAGGCCAATGTCGAGATTCGGATCGTTGACGCGCGCAGCCGTGAACTGGCCTGGGCTACTCGTCGGCTGTCTCGGGCAGCTCGCGGAGTCGGATGACGGGTGAGGGCAGGAGCCAGACCACGCCCAGAAGCGCACCGGCGGTGGCTATCCAGAGCGTGGGTCGCAACCCCAGCGTGCTCCCGAGTAGACCGCCGACCAGTGACCCGACGACTCGGACGCCGTAGTTGACGAAGGTGTACGCACCGGACACGCGCGACCGTAGCCGGTGTGGGATCACGGCGGCGAAGAGCGACCCGGCGCTGATGTCGAGGAGCATGACGCCGAGCCCTGAGCCGAACTCCGCGAGGACGAGACACGTCAGCACGACCGCGTCGGATCCGGACGCGAAGGGAACGAGCAGCAACGGGGCCGGAAACAGCACACAACCGACGACGAGGCAAGGGCCGACCCCGATTCGCCGGGTCAACGGCGCGGTGAGCACCGAGCCGACGAGTCCGCCCACGGCGCCCGCCCCGAGCACCAGACCGAGCGTGCCCGGAGAGACACCGAGAGTACGGGTCGCGTAGAGAATGAACAGCGCCCAGAAGACGAAGTTGAAGAAGTTGATCGTCGCCGTTGCGAGCAGCGTGGCACGGACGACGGCCGAGCGGGCGACCCACCGGATGCCGAGCATGACACCCCCGCGCTCGGGGTCGGGTGGTGGTTCCTCCGGGTCGATCCGCGCGAGGAGC
>JANNQQ010000306.1:0-7970 GCA_031400835.1 Actinomycetes bacterium
ACCACTCGGCCCCTGGGATCGAGTCCGCAAGGAACGTGCCATGCCCGGCGGGTGCGTTGACCTCATCCGCCTGCCCCTCGACGACAAGAACCGGAGTCCTGACCAACGCAAGGTCATCCTGCGTGTAGCGGGGCTCGCTGAGGGTTTCTGCAACCGTGAGCTCGAGGAGCGTGCGCCAGTATTCCGCTCCATGCGTCGCTCCATGAATGGCGATCATCTCGTCTCGCCACTCCGGGGAGTCGCGAGCAACGCGGTCGGGGTCGAACTTGCCTGGCTCACGCTGGGACAGGTGGTCGGTCACCTGGGCGTTCGCGGCCTGGAGGACGGCGCTGCGGACAAGCCGCGGACTCGACATCACCATCACGAGAGCGACGTTTCCTCCGTTGGAATGTCCGACCACATGGACCTCAGAAACGCCAAGAGCCTCGATGATCGCTGCCATATCGTCGGCCATCTCGGCGAATGAGTAGGTGCACTCGGGATTGGGGCTACGACCGTGCCCACGGCAGTCGGGAACGATGACCTGTCGCGTGGTTGAGAGACGCGGAACGACATGGGCCCAGTCGGTCGAGCCGTCGATGGTTGAACCATGGATGAGAAGGACAGGGGGTATGCCCGGCGCGGTTTCGCCGAACTGCTGAACCCACAGGGAGCCGTTCCGTGTCGGCACGAAGCTCTTAGCTGATGCCTCCCCCACCATTTTCCGCTCCCCTTCTCGTCGGCGTTCCATTCTAGGGAGATTGGTACTTTGGGCCGTCATGCTGCATCGCGCCAGAGTCGTCTTTCCTAGCAGCCCCCCGAGCGCCGAACCGCTCGCGGCGGGAGTTCGGCTCCTCGAGGAGCTTGGTCTGGTTGTCGACGTTGATCCCTACCTCGACGACCCGTCGTTGCTGGTTGCCGACTCGGACGAGCGTCGCGCCAGGCACTTCACGGAGGCGTGGCTCGATCCGGAAACGGATCTGATCGTCGCTGGGTGCGGGGGCTACGGCAGCCAGAGGATGCTCGACCACGTCGACTGGGACAGACTGCGCAACGTCCCACCCAAGCCATTCCTCGGCTCGAGCGATGCAACCGCGCTTCACAGTCGAATCAGAATCGAGCTCCGGGTTCCATCGCTCTTTGGCCCGATGTGCTCGAGCAGCGTGCATCTCCTTGACGACGAAACACGCACGTCTCTTCGGGCGATGATCTCGGGGAGTGACTCTCCCTCAATACGCGCAGCCGAGAAACAGACGCTCGTCGGTGGAGCCGCGTCCGGCGTTCTCGCGGGTGGCAACCTCTCACTCCTCGCAGCCTCGATCGGGTGCCCTGAAGGCACTCCTCCTCTCGGGGCTCTCGTCATCCTCGAAGACGTTGGCGAGGCGCCCTATCGGATCGACCGCTTGTTGCTGCAGCTGCGCCGATCAGACTGGTTCGCTCAAACGGCCGGAATCCTGCTGGGCGACTTTGTCGACTGCGGCGACCTCCACGAGATCCTCGTTGACCGCCTTGCCGACCTCGGCGTCCCGGTCTGCGCGGGTTTCCCGTTCGGGCACGACACGCGACAGGTGACGGTTCCACTCGGTGTCCGGGCACACCTTGATGCCGACGCGGGTACGCTCGACATCCTCGAGCAGCCCTCGTGGTCGAGCGGCTGACCAACACGAAACCGATAGCCCCGACCAGCCTTACGACGTTCATACTGGCTAGGCTTATACGGTGAAGCTTGCGGTCGGCGACGTCGTGGTATACGGCACCCACGGTGTGGGGCGCGTGATCGCGCGCAAGAGCGTGGCCCTTGCCGGTGAAGCGCAGGACGTGGTGGTCATCGAGCTTGAGGACGAGCTCACGGTGACGCTCACACTTGATCGTGCGAAGGACCAGCTGCGATCGCTCGCAACCAAGGCCGACCTCGCGTTGATCAGCAGCAAGCTCGGTGAAGACCTCGAGCTCAGTGGTGACCCGTGGCTGACGCGCAAGCGCGACACGGTTGCGAAGCTGACCGCTGGGAATCCTGTCGCACTCGCCGAGATCATCCGTGACGGTGCTCGACGCGAACGCGAGTTGAAGGCGCGCAAGAAGCCTGCCCAGCTCTCCCCCGGCGAGAAGGAGCTGTACCTCAAGGCATGGCATCTCCTCTCGGGCGAGATCGCCCGAGTGCGTGACCTCGGACCCGCAGAGGTCGATGCCTGGATCGACGAGCAGCTCGGCCGAGCGACTACCGCGCCCGCTAGCTCCTAGATGGTTGATCGGTAATTGGGGTGCGTTCGGGGGCGTTCACGACCAAGCAGCGTGTCGTGGTCGTCTGCGGGTAGTACCGGAGCTGTACTTCTCGTAGACGAACGCGACGCGATGCGCCGTGTCGTGGGCGTCATCCGGACGTGCCGGAATTACCGATTAATCATCTAAGAGCGCCCGCCCCCACCGCCGCCGCCGCTGCCGCCAGAGCGCGGACGCGTCGCAGGAGCATCGTTCGGACCGATATAGGGCAGCAACGCCATCTCACGCGCGCGCTTGATCGCGACGGCAACCTGACGCTGATGTCGGCGACACGCACCCGTGATCTTGGGCGAGCGGATCCGTCCGCGGTCGGAGACGTACCTGCGCAGCTTGTCGACTTCCTTGTAGTCCACCTCGACGATCTTGTCCTTGCAGAGGAAGCACGACTTCCGCTTCGCCGGGCCGTACCCCGCTCGCGTTCGAGTCGTGGGCCTATCGGAGTTCGTCTTCCCTCGTTTTCCCTTGGCTGCCATCTTCAATCCTCTCTCTCAAACGGTTGGTCAAACTCGGTCAGCGCAGAGCGCTTTCGCTCACACACGCTCTTCGATACGCATCAGACCGAGCGTGACAATCGTCCGATTTCGGGCAAACGCATGGTGTCCAGCCTGGACAAGGTACTGGTCACCGGCCTCGATCATCCGTTGATAGACGTAGAGAGGCACCCTGACCATCCGCTCGCACTCGGCGGTCATACACTCGCACGCAAACTCGACGAGACCCTGAGCGTCTCCGGCCGGCTTGCCGCCGGCGAGCTTCGCATTCGCCGTGCGGCGTGCGACCCGGTGGACACCACCCTCATCGAGATCGTCGACCGGAGCCAAAACGGGAGCGGGAGAAACAGGGGTCTTAGCGGCCACGTAGCTGCTCCTGCGGGGTTTGACGCGTCTGCTTGGCGGGCACGGAATCTCCTTCGTCGGGGTCGGACAGGCGGCGCGACATCCACGGGCACGGGTTCCGAGACAACCAACGAAGGTCGTCACAACCTCTTGCCATGACGGATAGGGAAGGCGCTGCACGCACCGTCGGTATTCGTCCCTTGCCTGCGCAGTCTACGCGGACCCCGCGCGCTCGGCACCGAAATCGTCCTCACCGAACTGAGCTCACCGTTCCCGCAGCGGATCGCCAGCGCAGCACGTCCCTCAATCGATGGCTAGACTTCCGCATAACGGCAGCGGGATTCGTCTCGCTCCGCATCAAGAGAGGCTGAGGGACCGGCCCTACGACGCCTCGGCAACCGGCTCACACGAGCGCGGTGCCAATCCCGGACGGATGTCGAGCAAATCGAAGGAGGACGATCCCATGTCAACCGTTTCCCATTCCTGTTTGGCCCTCTCATGTCGCATCTGTGCCGCCGAGCACGCACTCGAGGCGATCGGCACGTGCACCAAGTGCTTCGGCCCGCTCGACCCGGTCTACGACTGGGACCTGCTTCGCAAGACCGTCACGCGTGAGCGGATCGCCGCCGGACCGCTCTCGATTTGGCGGTACGCCGATCTTCTCCCGGTGGCGGCCCCCGTCGAGGCGCGGCTGGCGCCAGGGTTCACACCGCTCGTTCCCGCACCGCGGCTTGCCGAGCAGCTCGGGGTTCGTGAGCTCTGGCTCAAGCTCGACACGGCCAACCCGACGCACTCATTCAAGGATCGCGTCGTCGCAGTCGCGGCGCGCAAGGCTCAGGAGCTCGGGCTCGGGACGCTCTCGTGCTCATCGACGGGCAATCTCGCCGGAGCGGTCGCGGCACGAGCGGCTGCGGAAGGGATGGAAGCCGCGGTCTTCGTTCCCGCCGACCTCGAGCCTGAGAAACTCGCTGCGGCTTCTGTGTATGGCGCCCGGTTGTATGCGGTCGACGGAACCTACGACCACTGCTCACGTCTCTCGGTCGAGTTGTCGTTCGAGCTTCCGTGGGGATTCGTCAACGTGAGCCTGCGCTCGTACTACGCAGAGGGGTCGAAGACGATCGCGTTCGAGATCGCCGAACAGCTCGGCTGGCAGGTGCCCGACGTCATTGCGGCGCCGATCGCCTCAGGGGCGCTCTACCACAAGGTCGGACGCGGCTTTGCGGAGCTTGCCGAGCTTCGACTCATCGACGGCGCCTGCCCGCGCCTGATAGGCGGCCAGGCTGAAGGCTGCAGCCCCGTCGCCACCGCCTACCGCGAGCGGAAGGCCGTGAAGCCGGTGCGGCCGGACACGGTGGCTCGCTCGCTGGCCATCGGCAACCCTGCAGATGGCGACTTCGCGGTCGCGACCGCCCGCGAGACCGGCGGCTCGATCCACTCGGTTGCGGAGGACGCCGTCGGGGAGAACATGGCGCTCCTGGCCGCGACCACCGGAGTGTTTGGCGAGACCGCTGCAGGCGTCACCCTCGGCGCGCTGCGAGCTGCAATCGCCGCGGGCGAGGTTCGTGCCAACGATCGAGTGGTGCTGCTCGTGACCGGCGACGGTCTCAAGACCCCGCAGCCCGTGGCGCACACGTTCAATCCGATCCATATCGCCGCAGATGCCGACGCCTTCCTCGAAGAGGTGCTCGTCGCCTAGAGGCTTGGTGTGGGTTGAGGTGTGGCTGGGGCGTGTATGGGCCAAGGAGCGTGTTCGGCGGTGGCGCCGGTAAGGCTGGTGAAGCCTTCGTGGTGCCGCCGACGGGCACGATCCGCCGGCACAGACGCGCATCCAGACGTGCCCGCAACCCACACCAAGCCTCTGGATGCCACCACCACGGCCCACAGCTCCTGCTGCTGGGAGAATGAGACCTGTGCGCGTCCTCCGTGACATGTCGCTTCCTGCCGTGGTCGCGGGGTTCGTGGCCGTCCTCGTCGGGTTCACGAGCTCACTCGTGATCGTCTTCGCGGCCGCGCAGGCGGCAGGCGCGACCACGAGCCAGACGGCGTCGTGGATGTGGGCGCTTGGAATCGGAATGGGTGTCACGTCCATTGGGCTCTCGCTGCGCTACCGCGTTCCCGTGCTCACCGCGTGGTCGACTCCAGGCGCGGCACTCCTCATCACCAGCGTGGCAGGGGTGCCACTGGCGGAGACGATCGGCGCGTTCGTACTCACAGGACTCATGATCGTCGCGTCCGGTGTCTCGGGGCTCTTCGAACGCGTCATGAATCGCGTGCCACTGTCACTCGCATCGGCCCTCCTCGCCGGGGTGCTCGTGCGGTTCGGCCTCGACGCAGCGGCGGCCCTCGATGACGAGTTCGTGCTCGTCGCCTCGATGTTCGCGGCCTATCTGGTCGCCCGACGCCTGTCGCCGCGTTATGGCGCGGTTGCAGCGCTCACCGTCGGGGTGGCCGTCGCGTCCGCCAAGGGGCTCCTTGGCACGATCGACGTACCCACGGGCCTGACTCGGCCCGAGTGGGTTACACCCCACTTCTCGATTCAGGCGGCCGTAGGAATCGCAATCCCGCTCTTCGTCGTAACGATGGCGTCCCAGAACGTCCCGGGCGTCGCCGCGCTGCGGGCGCACGGATATGACCCGCCGATCTCGCCGATCATCACCAGCACCGGGCTTGCAACAACCGCGCTCGCACCGTTCGGCGGCTTCACGTTCAACCTGGCGGCGATCACCGCGGCGATCTGCATGGGCAAGGACGCGCATCCCGACCCGGAGCGTCGGTATACCGCGGCTGTTGCGGCCGGGATGTTCTACGCGGTCGTCGGCCTCTTCGGAGGTGCCGTCGCCGGGTTCATCGCCGCGTTTCCACCCGAGCTCGTCGTCGCCATCGCGGGTCTTGCACTGCTTGGCACGATCGGCAACGGCCTCGCGACCGCACTCGCCGATGACGCCGGGCGCGAGGCCGCACTCGTAACCTTCCTCGTCACCGCTTCCGGGGTCACCTTGCTGTCGGTGGGCTCGGCGTTTTGGGGTCTGGTTGCCGGCGTGATCGTCACAGGGGTAGGTCGCATCGGCCGTACGACGCTCTCTCCGTAGAATCGGACAATGCCGAAGACGCTTTTCGAGAAGGTGTGGGACGCGCACATCGTGCGCGAGGAGCCGGGCGAGCCCGCGCTCCTCTACGTCGACCTCCACCTCGTGCACGAGGTCACCTCGCCGCAGGCCTTCGAGGGTCTCCGGCTCGCCGGGCGATCGGTGCGCCGCCCGGAGCTGACCGTCGCCACGATGGATCACAACGTGCCCACGACAGACGGTCCGATCGAGGACGACATGGCGCGCCGGCAGCTCGAGGCCCTGCGAACGAACTGCGCCGAGTTCGGCGTCGAGCTGCATGCAACCGGCTCGGGCAGCGAGGGGATCGTTCATGTGATCGGCCCCGAGCTTGGACTTACTCAGCCCGCAATGACGATCGTCTGCGGCGACTCGCACACATCGACGCACGGCGCGTTCGGCGCCCTCGCCTTCGGAATCGGCACCTCCGAGGTCGAACACGTCCTCGCGACGCAAACGCTGCCGCAGCTTCGGCCGAGGACGATGGAGGTGGAGTTCGTCGGCGACCGTCCCCCCGGCGTCACGGCAAAGGACATGATTCTCGGCGCGATCGGCCAGCTCGGCACCTCCGGCGGAGTCGGTCACGTCGTCGAGTACACCGGCGAGGCAGTCCGGGCGCTCTCGATGGAGGGCCGGATGACAATGTGCAACATGTCGATCGAGTGGGGTGCGAAGGCAGGGCTGATCGCACCAGATGAGACGACGTTTGCCTACCTCGAAGGGCGCCCGCGCGCACCGCAAGGTGACAATTGGCGGGCGGCAGTCGAGCGTTGGCGCACGTTCCGTTCGGACGACCAAGCGGTTTTCGATGTCCATCACACCGTCGATGTCGAGACGCTCGTTCCGCAGGTGACGTGGGGAACGAACCCCGGCATGGTCGTTCCCGTCACGGGCGTCGTTCCCGGACCAAGCGACTATGACGACGCAGACGACAAGGCAGCCGTCGAGAACGCGCTTGCATACATGGGTTTGCGTCCGGGAACCCCGATCACCGAGATCCGCATCGACCGCGTCTTCGTCGGCTCGTGCACCAACTCGCGGATCGAGGATCTGCGCGCAGCGGCGGCAATCGCGCGCGGCTACAAGGTCGCAGAAGGCGTGATCGCGCTCGTCGTGCCGGGCTCGGCCAAGGTGCGAGCCCAAGCCGAGGCGGAAGGGCTCGACGTGGTCTTCCGCGAGGCGGGCTTCGAGTGGCGCCGCGCGGGCTGCTCGATGTGCCTTGGCATGAACCCGGACATCCTCGCCCCTGGGGAACGCTGCGCCTCGACGTCCAATCGCAACTTCGAGGGTCGCCAGGGTCGAGGGGGGCGCACACACCTCGTGAGTCCCGAGATGGCGACCGCCGCAGCGATCGCTGGACATTTCGTTGACGTGCGGGAGCTTGTCGCGTGAAACCGTTCACCACGCTCACTGGACGCGTCTGCGTACTCGATCGGCCCGATGTCGACACCGATCAGATCATCCCGAAGCAGTTTCTCAAGCGCATCGAACGCACCGGATACGGGGAGTTCCTGTTCAACGACTGGCGCTACGACGAAAGCGGATCCCAAAGGCCCGGGTTCGAGCTCAACCGTCCTGAGTTCGCCGGCGCCAGGGTGCTGCTCGCGGGTCGGAACTTCGGCTGCGGCTCGTCGCGCGAGCACGCGGCTTGGGCGCTCACCGACTACGGGATTCAGGTCGTGATCGCACCATCGTTCGGCGACATCTTCCGAACGAACGGCGGCAAGAATGGGATGGTGATCATCGCGCTCCCGGAGGAAGAGGTGAAGAG
>JANNQQ010000307.1:0-5048 GCA_031400835.1 Actinomycetes bacterium
AATGAGCTCGTGAGGAATGTGCTCAACGAGGCCGGGTCAGAACCCGTTAAGAGCGAGTGCGTCGAGCATTAGCCGGGTCGTGCCCGTTCTCTCGGGGCGCATTTGTACCGTGCTCGGAGACGATCTCGATCCGATCACGACCTGCGTCCTTCGCGGCATAGAGAGCCTGATCGGCAAGTGCGACGAGCGTCTCGAGATCGCGTCCGTGTGAGGTGTCGGCGACACCTGCGCTCGCGGTAAAACCGGGTACGCCGCCACGATCAAGGGCCGTCGCGAGGAGCGACTGGACACGCTGGAGCATCGTCTTTGCCTGTTCGGAGGTCGCGCCTTCGAGTGCGATGAGGAACTCCTCACCGCCCCAGCGGGCGACGATATCGTCGGGACGCGCTTCTTCCCGCAGGATTCGTGCAAAGAGCCGCAGCGCGCGATCGCCCGCGTCGTGTCCGTTGGTGTCGTTCAGCGCCTTGAAGCGGTCGAGGTCGATCAGCGCGATCGCCACGTCCGCGCGGCTCTGCAACAGCGGATGGAGTAGGTCGCTCGCGCTGCGCCGGTTGAGGAGACCGGTGAGTCCGTCACTGCGCGCCTGTTGCTCTGAGCGACGGAACGCACGCAAGAGGCCGACGCGGTCGCCGGTCCGGCGAGCCGCCTCATCGAGCACCCTCAACTCAGAGGAGCGAACCGCAGTGTCAACCTCACCGATCGAGTGGAGCACGCCGACAGCCTTCCCGTCGAGATTGAGAGGAACGCAGACAGCGGAGCAGGGGGTCGGCCGTTCTCGGAGATGAGGGCACACGTCATAGCGCTCGCTTGAGATGAACTCAAGAGTCTGTCCGCGCCGGATCGCGGGGCAGGAATACGGCTCCTTGACAGTACAACCGGGGAGCTCTGAAGTGGCGTCGGCTCGCAAGGCCAGATGAAGATGGGCGCGACTTGAGTCCGCGAGCAGGAGCTCGGCGGGCCGTAACGGCGTCTCTGCGCGCAGCACGCTTCCGAGCGCTTCCAGCGTGGCGTCCTCGTCGAGTGCCATCTCAAGGGCGTCGGCCAGCCGCTGATCAAACTCCCGACTTGACGCCGCCAGCGAGCGCTCGCGGTCGCGCGCAACGAGCTGTCGATGCTGCGACCAGTAGCGGACGCCGAGAGAGATCAGGACGATCAGCATCAAGAGCGTCATCACCATCGTCAGGGTCCGCTGCCGTAGCGCGGAGTCGCGCTCGTCCGAGATGAGGGAGCGGAACGATGATGACTGGATCTCGAAGAAGGCATCGAGGCCGGTGCGATACAAGGCCTTCTGGTGCTCGTACTCCCCGGCGAGAATTGCTGCCGCCGCATCTGTCTTTCCGGCGTCTACGAGCGTGAACACCTCTGTTTCCAGATCGACAAGGCGATCGTTGGCGGTGTCGACCGCCCGCAGGTGGGCGAGCGCCGTCGGCTGCCCGTGGTTTCGCGCTCGAGCGAGGGAGGCATCGAGCTTCTGCACGTACATGTCGTACCGCGCTCGCCACTGCGGATCACCGTTCGACAGCACATACCTCGACGCCGAATGCGTAAGAACCTCGTCGTACCAGCGAATCTCTGATGCCGCCCGGGAGACGCTGAGCTGCTCCGAGCCAAGCGCCTTGAGGTCGGACGCGGCGTTCGACTGTTGCCACCAGGCGAACGAGCCGAACGCGGTCATGCCGAGAAAGGCCGCGGCGATGCCGACTGCGACAAGGTCGAGTCGACGGATGCGAGGGACAGAGGCCATCGAGTACTTATCGGGCTCTTAGCGCACTACTTGATGAATCCCGGCTCCAACGCGCTGGCTCTGAGAGTGTCGTTCCCCGATTCAGGACCCGCCATTTTGGTGCCGATGACTGAGTCGTGCCCAGCGCTCCCAGCAATTTTCGCCTGTCGGAGGTCGTTTCCGCTCTCTCCTATGCCCTCGACGTCACCGACGGCCAGGATCTCGGCCATGCCGTGCGGAGCTGCGTCATCGGCATGCGCTTGGCAGAAGAGCTTGACCTCGCGGTCACCGAGCGCTCAGCGCTCTTCTATGGGCTTCTGCTCAAGGATGCTGGCTGCTCCTCGAACGCCGCGAAGGTTTCTGCGCTCTACAAAGCCGATGATCACCAGGCCAAGCGCAGCGTGAAGACTGTCAATCACAAGCGGGTGCCCGAGGCCCTCGGCTACGTCTGGAGCAACGTTGGTGGGCGCGGCCCAAAGAGGCTCGTCACGGCGGCAGCGGCGATCGTTCGCGGGCCGCGGATTGCAAAGGAGATGACGGCGATCCGATGCGAACGTGGGGCGGAGATCGTCAGGATGCTCGACCTGCCGGAGGACACGGTTCAGGCAGTTCTCAACCTTGACGAGCACTGGGACGGACGCGGGCACCCTGCCGGGCACAAGGGTGAGGAGATCCCGATGCTTGCCCGGATCCTCAACGTCTCCCAGGTGGTTGAGGTGTTCCTCGCCCGGGAGGGCATCGATGCGGCCTTCGAGGTGGCGCACGCGCGGAGTGGGAGCTGGTTCGATCCCACCGTCGTGGCGGCGCTCGATCGCATCCGCGACGACTCGGAGTTGTGGGCCACGGTCGCTACCGGTGATGCGGACCTCGAGGTCGCGTCTCTTGAGCCACCCGACCGGGTCATCGCCGTTGACGACGACCGGCTCGACAGTGTTGCGGAAGCGTTTGCGCTCGTCATCGACGCGAAGTCTCCCTACACGTTCCTCCATTCGGCACGGGTCGCCGACCTTGCGCTGGCAGCAGGAATGACGTTGGGGATGCCATCCGACGAGCTGCGCGACCTCCGGCGAGCGGGGCTGCTTCATGACCTCGGAAAGCTGGCGATCTCGAACCTCATTCTCGACAAGGAAGGCCCGCTCGACGATCACGAGTTCTCACTCGTGCGGGAGCACCCAACCTTCACCCGCCAGATTCTCGGCCGCATCCCCGCATTCGCCGAGCTTGCACCGGTTGCTGCCGCGCATCATGAGAAGCTCGACGGGTCGGGATATCCGCTTGGCCTCGAGGCGGATGCACTTCCGCCAGCCGCCCGGATTCTCGTGGTGGCGGACATTTTCGAGGCCCTCACTGCCGATCGGCCGTATCGGGCCGCGATGTCGACCATCGACGCGCTTGAGCTCATGCAGCGCGACGTCGGCACAAAGCTCTGCTCGGTGGCCTTCGCCGCGCTTGCGACTTCGTGCACCGCGGTACCTAGTCCAGCAACTCGAGCGCCGCGTCGGGCTGCTTGAACGGCGGAATCACGTAGATCCCAGCGACGCGGCTCCGGGCGTCCTCGACGAGCGCGCGTGCGTGAGCGAGTCCCGTCGCCGGCGCGTCCGGGCCAGCGACGCGGAGGGTCTCCAGAAGCTCGGTCGGCACCGAGATCCCTGGCACCTCGTTGTGGAGACGCAATGCCATCGTGTGACTGCGTAGGGGCCACACTCCAAGCAGAACAGGGATCGGCCAGCCGCCAAGCGCCTCCCCAAAGCGATCGAGCGAGTCCAGCTCGAACAACGCCTGCGTCATTGCGAAGCTCGCTCCGGCTGCGACCTTCTGACGGAAGCGATTCAGCTCGAGCTCGAGGTCATCCGCGGTCGGGTTCACAGCGACGCCGCAGAAGAACGACGTTGGGGCATCGAGCGCCTTGCCGACGTAGTCCTCACCCTGGTTGAGCCGAGTGATGAGTTGGACAAGACCGATCGAGTCGATCTCGTAGACCCCGCGCGAGCCGGGATAGTCGCCGACGTGCGGGGGGTCGCCCGTCACCGCGAGGATGTTGCGAACGCCTTCTGCATGCGCGCCGAGCAGGACGCCCTCTAGGCCCATCACCGTGAGATCTCGTGGGGTGACGTGAGGGATCGTCTCGATCCCGACCTCACGCTGCAGCGCCGTGGAGGCCATCAGTGCATTCATTCGAGCCCGCGCCATCGGGTTGTCATTGACGTCGACGAACCCGACCTTGCCCGATTCACGAAGGACCCTTGTCACCGCGATAAGGCCCTCAAGCGAACCACCCTTTGGTGGGTCGAGCTCAACGCACACGACCCACTCGCCGACGCGGAGCGCGCGGGCAAGGTTGGTCTCTTCCGCTTGGGTGGGGACGATGACCGAGAGCGTATGCTTGCCTGGCTCGAACGGAACGGTCGGCGCCCGGCCCGCGTCGAATGCCTCGCGGATTGCCTCGATCTGCGCCGGAGTTGTCCCGCAGCAGCCGCCCACGATCCGCGCTCCGAGAGCAACAGCCTGGGCCGCGAACTCCGCGAAGTACTCGGGAGTTGAGTGCGGGTAGATGACGCGTCCACCAGCGAGGGAGGCTAGGCCGACGTTCGGAAGCGCTGCCAGCGGAAGCCCGGCGGTGCGCATCTCGGCCAGTGCCTCAAGCGCAGCGCTTGGGCCGGCGCCGTGGTTTGTTCCGATCGCGGCGACGTCGAGCTCTGCGAGCCTTGCGGCTGCAGCCGCTGCGCTGATCCCGCCGGTCGCCTGTGCGTCTTCGTCGAAGGTGAGCATTGCCACGATCGGCAGCGACGACACCGAGCGCACCGCTACGAGTGCGGCTACGAGCTCGTCGAGATCGAAGAACGTCTCCAACATCAACAGGTCAATTCCCCGGCCTTCGAGGATCTGGACCTGCTCTGCATAGAGGGGGGCGTGTTCGCCGAGATCGAATACTTCGAGCTCTCCAAGCGGCCCGATAGAGCCTGCTATGAACACGTCTCGGCCCGCGATCTCGCGCGCCTCCCGCGCGAGTCTCACCCCCGTCGAATTGATGCGCTCGAACTCGGGCTCGAGCATCAGTCGAGCGAGCTTGCGCCGATTCGCTCCGAAGGTGTTGGTCTCGATCAGCTCCGCGCCAGCGGCGATGTAGCTCGCATGGACGGCGACGACACTCTCCGGCGAGCGGAGGTTTGCCTCCTCGGGGCACCGGAGCCCGGCCACCGCACCCAAGAGCAGCGCACCCGTCCCGCCGTCAGCAACGATCGGAGGCCCCCCCGCGAGCCTTTCCAGGAACCTGCTCATTGCGATGCACCTTAGTGTGCCCCGCTGCCTAAGCAGCGAGGCACAC
>JANNQQ010000308.1:0-12762 GCA_031400835.1 Actinomycetes bacterium
CCGGCGCGGCGACCTTCAGGGATCACATAGAGATCGGTGAGCTTGGCAATCGTCGGAGCGACCCGAGACGCGAGGGCGAATCCCACCGGCGCATCGTCTTCCTCAGCGAGGAACGCAAGCCCGGCGCGAACGATGTCGGCGACCTCGCGAAGCTCTTCGTCGAGATCGACGACGATGTGCGAGGGCTCGGGCACCTCAGCGAGAAACGCGCGATAGAGCTCCTCAACCGATGCGAGGTCTTCCGGGGTCGCACGGCGAATCACCATGCCACGATCGTAGAGGCTATCTATAGGTCGAGTGCCCGTCGCACGTCGTCGAGATCAGCGAATGGCTCGTGGTGGACACCCTCGTCACGTAACCACCGCGCGAGCCCGTCACGGCCAAAGACCCGCGCTGCCGCGAGCGACACGCAGCGATCGGAAATTCCATCCCCGACGTAGACGAAGGGCACCCCCGGCTCGATATCGCCTCGCTTGCACCGCTCACCACACACGGCGCAGACCGCCCCGGAGCGAAACGTCGGGCGCCAACCCTCGGACGATGCCTTCACCCTGTTCGCTACGACCCGAGCCGGAACTCCTTCGCGCGCAAGGATCGGGTCGATGAACTCGTGGAACCCGGCCGAGACGATGATCGGATCGTGATCCTCGACCAGCTCGTGGAAGCCTGGGCGGAGACGGACGTTCTCGACGACCCACCCTACGACCTCCTCATGAGGCGCTGTGATCGTCGCCATCTCGGCAGCGATCACCTCCTGAAGCGTGAGATCGCGCTCGAGCTCTCGCTCAAGCGCGTGGAACACCTCGAGTTCTCCGAACCGCTCGATAACCATGTGAAGCGAGTCGCGCTCGGTCACCGTGCCGTCCCAGTCGAGGTAGAGCTGCAACGTGCGCGGCTCCTACGGCTCGGTGTGAACGACGACGTCGGCGACTTCGGGCAGCGCCGCGCGCACGCTCTTCGAGACCGCGCTCGCCTCAGCATGCGCGTCGGCCAGCGAGGTCTGCCCGTCGAGCGCGAGGGTGAGGAGAACCACCAGACCGGTGTCCGTATGAAGAATCCGCACGTTCCGCGGCGGTCGCCCCGTCACGGCAATGACGGCTCGCTCGACCTCCGCCGGCTCGTCGTCGACCACCGTGCCACGAGCCGCCTCGGCCAACGGCTCGAGATGGGTCTGCACCGCGGTGATCGCAGGCACATCCCGGAGGATCGCGGTCTCGACCTGCTCTGCGATGTCGTGCGCCTCCCGGAGCGGAAGCCCACCGGGGAACTTCAGGTGGAGGGACGCCTCGACACCCCGTGTGCCCGTATCGATCAGCGAGAGATCGTGGATCTCGCGTACCTGCGACACGGTCATGGCGGCCGCACGCACCAACTCGCGCAGCGCCGCCTCAGGCGCTCCTGGCTCAACATGGACGACGATGTCGCTCCCCGGTAGAACGTCGTGCAGCGCCGCCTCGACCCTATCGGCGGCAGCATGTCCCTGCCCTACGGCGGCCCCGGGGGAGACCCCGATCACGATGTCGGCGAACGTCTGCCCGCCGGCTTGCCGGAGGCGCAGTCGCTTGAGGTCGACCGGAGGGTCGAGCGCAATGATCGCTTCCTCGGCGGCTGCAACCTCGCGCGCGGGCGCCCTGTCCATGAGGACATCGACGTTGCGACGTATGAGCCGTGCAGCCGCGCTGATCACGAGAAGGGCAACGAACATCGCTGCGATGGCGTCGGCTCCCGGGTAGCCCGCGCGCGTCGCGACCAGCCCCACGACAACCGCGATGGTGCCGACGAGGTCGCTCCCGAAGTGCAGCGCATTCGCCATCAGCGCAGCGCTCCCATACCGCCGTGCGGTGCGGACGGAGACGAGCGTGCGCGAGACGTCGATCGCGATCACGACCGCAGCTGCCGCGAGCGTCCACCAGGTGACACGCACATCGGTCTCGATCACGCCGGTGAGTCGCAACGCAGCGAGCACGCCGACGGCGATGCTGACGAGGACGAGAAAGCCGGCCTCGACCAACGCGGAGAGATGCTCAGCCTTCCCATGCCCATAGAGGTGCGATGCGTCGGCCGGGCGAGCGGCGATTCCGACCGCGAACAGCGTGAGCAGAGCGGCGACGAGGTCTGTCCCCGAGTGCAGCGCCTCGGCGACGAGCCCCAGTGATCCGCTCGCGACACCGGCCGCGAGCTTCACCGCGATCAGCAGGCAGGCTGCGGCGACTGAGACAAGCGCCGTTCGTCGCAGGGGCGCCGCCGTCGCGCGGTTGGCCGATTCACTCATGCCGCAAGCCTATGTCGGCTCGGTGATGATCGTTGCGCGTAGAACCCGAATCGGAATCAGGCTTCTCGACAGTCCAGGCGTCACGGTGGCCACGCGTTCCTACTCCGAAGCCGCAAAGAGGATCCCCGGTCGCCGGGCTATAAGAATGCCGGCGGCTATCAGAGCCCCGCCGATGAACAGCGGTACTCCAGGGTGCTCACCCAACAGGATCAGCGCGACGACAGCGGCGACGAACGGTTGGAGATTCGCGGCCAGCGTCGCGCGGGCAGGACCGATCTTGTCAAGAGAGCGAAACCACAGAACATTCGTCATCACAAGCGGCCCGAGCGTGGCGAAGAGCACGAGAAGCCACACGGTCAAGCCGAGATCCCATCTCTGATCGCCAAGCTGGCCCCACCCCGTCAGCAGCAACGGAATCCAGGTCGCGGCGATCACGGTCGCACTGATCCGCGTCGCCGAGTACCGCTGCATCAAGGGAGTGATGAGAATCGAGTACAGCGCCCAGGTCGCCGCCGTGAGAATGCCAAGCGAGACGCCACGGAGGTCACCTGCAACCTCGCCTCCCGTTCCGGCCGCGACGATCGCCACCCCACCAAACGACAGCCCTGCCCCCACCCAGAAGCCGCGGTGCAGGAACTCTGTCCGGAAGGCGAGACCGATCAGCGCCGCGAAGATTGGGGTTGCGGCGAGAATCAACGCGACGACGGACGCCGAGGTCGAGCGCAACGCGTAGACGAACCCGAGTTGGTTGATGTACAGCACGAAAGCCGCGAGGAGCGCACGTCCGAGGTCGCGCCGAGCAATGCGGAGAGATCGTTCGGCAACGAGGCAGATCAGCGCAAAGAGCAGCGCAGCGACCCCGTACCGCACGATTCCGTAGGCGAGTGGCTCGAAGCCGTGGGTCAGGATGTAGCGCGAGACCGAGAGGTTCAGCGACCACAGGCCGATCGCGGCCAACAACATCACCTCGACTGAGGACGGCTTGCGCACAGCGATGAGCCTAGCCTGGCGATCTGGATGCCGACCCAGGCGATACTCTTCCGCGAAGATGGCTCCGCTCACCACCGATGACATCGACGCCCTGGTCGGGCCTGCAACGCCACACTTCGCGTTTCAGATAGCGGCGCGCGTTCGAGAGGCAATCGAAGGATTGGCCGCGGGGGACCCCGTGAGGAAGTACGCGGACGAGAGACTTACGATGCTTGGTGACCTCGGTTACGCATCCTCGAAGGCGGCCGACTCTGGGCTCGAGTCGCGCGAGCGGATCGGTTGGGAGACGATTCCGTCGTCCGCGCCCGCCTCTGCGTCTCTCCCTCGCGCCGACTCGTGACTGACCGGCCGAACGGCCGCACGGTCCTCGTCACCGGCGGTTCGCGCGGCATCGGGAAGGCGATCGCATTGCGCTTCGCCCAAGAAGGAGCGACCCGAGTGATTGTGGGGTACTTCCGCTCGGACGGGGCCGCGGAGGAGACGGCGTCCGAGCTCAGGGCGCTCGGTGTCGAGGTCGTCCTGCTGCGCGGGAACGTCGCTTCGGAGAAGATCGCCGCGGAGGTCGCCGAGCTTGGCCCGATCGATGTCCTGGTGCACAACGCGGCAACCGGCGTCATCCGCCCCGCTCTCGAGACCGACGACAAGCATTGGGACTGGACGCTCGGAGCCAACGCGAGGGCACTGCTCTCACTGGTACGGGCAGCGGCGCCCGCGATGCCTGAGGGTGCGTGCGTGATCGGGATCTCGAGCCTCGGCTCGATCCGCGTCCTCGAGAACTACACGCTCGTCGGGACCTCAAAGGCGGCGCTTGAGGCGCTCGTCCGCTACCTCGCGGTCGAGCTGGCGCCGCGTGACATCCGCGTAAATGCCGTCTCCGCCGGGGTCGTCAATACGGGTGCGCTCGACCACTTCCCGAACCGGGAGGAGATGCTTGCCTCGGGTGCCGCGAACCCTGTTGGTCGCATTGTCACTCCGGAGGACATCGCAGGAGTGGTCTCGTTTCTCTGCTCCTCAGACGCCGCAATGATCCGCGGCCAGACGGTCATCATCGACGGCGGCTGGTCGCTGGTCGCGTCCTGAGCTAGGCCATGAAGCCTTGGCGAGCTGCGGAGACCAACGCGACCGCTTCGGGGAAGAGCACCCGCATCGCGTCACGCAACGCAATCGCTTGCTCATCGACGCTCCCGGTAACGGTCACCTGGGCAAGCGCCGCCTTTGAGAGCTCAACAGCGGTGCTAAGAGTGAGCGTTGCGAATTGCTCGCGCTGGGCGTCTTTGACTCCATCGGCCTGCTGCTCGGCGAACTCGCGCAGACCCTTGAGGAGATCCTCAGGATCGCCGCCAAACGGAAAGAAGCCTCCACCTTCCATGCCGTTACGTTAGCGGCACGCGATAGCTCGCCTCGACCTCTTTCCACAACTCGTCGGCAACGCCTTGCGCTGAGCGCATCGCAGCCGCAAACGGCGAGCTTGTAGTGGGGTCGAGCGCAAGCTCAAGCTGACGCGCAGCCTGGCCGATCGCGTCGAGGCGCTGAGGAGAGGCAACGTTGGGTGGGGCTCCGAGCGTGAACTGAAGCTCACGGGCAGCGGCCTCGGCCTCCTGAAGGCCCTCGGGCGACTCCGAGAACCGCAGCGCGACGAGCTGGGCGCGCAGCTCGTCGAGGTCACCCGGAAATGCCGCTTCCTCAGCTATTTCGCAGAGCGCAGCGATCGAGATCGCATCTCGCACGTCGCGGCGTTGGGTTCGAGGACAGCCCTCATCGTCAACGACAAGCCACGTGCGATCAGTCTCGCCGACGACGAACGACAGGACGTAGGAGCGCCGACCGGCGGTCACCTCCACCGGGAGAACAGCGCTCAGCGAAGCGTCGCCCCCAAGGCCGGTTCCGGTCGCTGCTATTCGCTCCAGATCCACCTCGAGACTCATGCGTGCCAGGATAGGCCCGATGGAGTCCACCCGGAAGGCCCATGCGCTCGATCTCTTCGCGCCGCTCGGCACGAGCTATCACCGAATGGGAGCCCTCCTGTCGTTTGGTCAGGATCCGCTCTGGCGCCGATTTCTCGTGGGACGGATCCCCGCCGACGGCGGGCGTGTTCTCGACGTTGCGACCGGGACAGGCCTCGTCGCCGAGCGTCTCCTCGCGCGCGGACACGCGGTCGTTGGTCTCGATCAGTCGGCCGACATGCTTGCGATCGCTCGCAAGCGACTCGAGAGCCGTGCCGAATTCGTCGAAGCATCGGCGGAGACTCTCCCTTTCGCTGACGGCGCCTTCGACCACCTGACGTTCACGTACCTGCTGCGTTACGTCGATGACCCGGGCGCCACGCTGATGGAGCTCGCTCGCGTCGTCCGGCCCGGAGGGACCATCGCGATGCTGGAGTTCGCTGTGCCCCGCGGGATCTGGCGCCCTCTGTGGGACGCGTATTGCGCTGTTGGACTGCCGAACGCCGGGCGCATCGTCTCGACCGGTTGGCGCGATGTGGGGTCATTTCTCGGACCCTCCATCCGGGACTTTCACGTGCGCTTTCCGCAGTCGGCCCTGGATGATCTCTGGCGCGCTGCGGGAATCGAGGATGTCAACTCCTCGCGACGGAGCCTTGGCGGCGCTGTTGTGATGTGGGGCCGGCGCGCCCGATGACGCGCAGATGAGCGATGCACGTGGGTCGACCGACGCACCCGCGTTCTACGCGCTCCGGGGTGGCGCGCTTCGTGAGTGGGTCACCCTCACCCATCCTCCCTATACCGCGTGGCACCTCGGGTACGTCGTCATTGGCGGCTGTCTCGCCGCCGAAGTGGACTGGAAGGTGCTCGGCCTTACCGTGTTGTCATTCTTCCTCGCGCTCGGGATCGGTGCGCATGCACTGGACGAGCTCCATGGCCGTCCGCTCGGAACGACGATTCCACGCCGGACGCTGATCGGAGTCGCTCTCGTGTCAACAGGAGCCGCGTGCGCGATCGGGATCGCCGTCGCCGTAACCACCACCGCTTGGATCGTGCCGCTGGTCATCGTGGGAGCTCTGCTGGTTCCTCTCTACAACCTTGAGCTCCTCGGTGGCGCCATCCACACAGACCTTGGCTTCGCACTCTCCTGGGGCGCCTTTCCTCTCGTCACGTCCTTCATCGCACAAACCGGGACGATGCGCCCCGAGGTGTTGCTGGCCGCGGCCTGGGCAACGGCGACCTCTCTCGCGCAAAGGCGCCTTTCTACAGCGGCCAGGCGGGTTCGACGCGACGTCGAGCGGATCGACGGGACACTCACCCTTCGTGACGGCACCCGCGAACCAATCGACCGGGTGCTCCTGCTTGGCGCGCCTGAGGCCGCTCTACGGCTGCTGACGGTTTCCGTCGTGCTCCTCGCAGCGGCGCTCGTCGTTCTTCGCCTTTGATGTCTTCACGGAGGTAGCATCGACTGCCTTGAACGTCTGGATCCTCGGTGGTTGCCTTGCTGCCACACTGCTCGTAGCGATCGGGCTGTGGTTCACTCTCCGACGCGCCCGTTCTCGCATGCACGATGTCGACCGGCAACTCGTCGTGGCACGCAAGGCCGTGCAGCAGGAGGTGGAGGAGGCAACGGCCGCGCACACCGCTGAGATCAGGCGCGTGCTTGCGCGCGAGCGGGCCGCGTCCGCATCGGCGCTGGCCGATGAGGAGCGGCGATTGTCCGAGGAGCGGCGCGCACGCTTTCTCGAGCGCGAGCGGGCGGCTGGAGAGGAGCTCTCGGATCTCCTCGCACGCGGCGAGCGCAGACTTGAAGAGCGCCTCCGTGGGTTCGCGGACGATCTTGAGCGGGCGCAGCGCCACCTCGAGACGCAGCTGACCCGCCTCCAACAACGACAGACCCACGCGCTGCAGGAGGTCCAGGCCCGGATCGATACCGAGGCAGAGGATCTCGGCTCAAGCGCAGACGAGCAACGGAAGGCGGTGCTGAGGCTGCGCGAGGAGCTTGAGCGTGTTGCGAGCGAAGCGGTCTCCGAGGCGCTCGACGAACTCGAGACTCACACGGCAGAGAGACGCCGAGCGATCGACGAGATCAACGAACGACTCAAGGTGCGCGAGTCGGCAATCGCTGAGTCGCTCGAGCGAGCCGAAGTCGATGTTCGGGCACGAATGGATGTGCTGCTTGTCGAGTGGGAACGTCGCCAGACAGCGAACCTCGAACGGGTCATGGAACGCGAAGTCGAGCGTCACGCGCAGATCGCAATGCTGGCCTTCGACGAACGACTCCGCGAAGCTCGAGAGGACGCCGCGACGCGCCTGCACCGCGAGCTTGACCGGGCGGTCGAACTCCTCTCCCACGAAGAGCTTGGACGTCGCCTCGAACGGAACGGCTAGATCAGGATCTCGGCTGCGGTCACGGGTGTACAGCCCTGCGACAGCAACTCAACGCACATGTGAAGGTCTGCTTCGCTCGCTGCAAGCCGCTCGGCGAGCGGAAGCGGGAACCCCGCTTCGATCAGCACATGCAGACGCCAGGACTCAACCTTGGACTGTTCGTCCTCGCGCCACACGGGTGTTTCGATCATCTCGGCCATGGTGAGGGGCTGGTTCGTTATCGGTTCGACGTTCCCTTCTCCTTGAGGTTAGTCGGCAGGAGTCAGTTGGTCGATAGTCTCAATCGCGGATGAGCTCACATGAGCCGATCGTGGTGGGTGACCGAACGGTCTACCCTGTCGCCGCTTTCAACGGACGTCTTCGCGGGTATCTCCGGCGGGTCAAGTCAGTTTGGGTCGAGGGTGAGGTGAGCGAGCTCCGACGAAACGACGCCTGGGCGACCGTGTTCGTCACGCTCTGCGGCGACGGCGAGTCTCGCCTGAAGGTGCAGATGCCACGGCGGCGCTACGACCAGCTTGGGTTTACGCTCACCGACGGCGATCGGGTTCAGATGAAGGGCGACGTCGACCTGTACGAGGCACGGGGCGAGCTTGTGTTCCGGGCAACCGCGGTCGAGCGCGCGGGCGAGGGTGATCAGCTTGCGGCTCTCGAACGTCTCAAGCAGGTGCTCGCAGCTGAGGGGCTATTTGCCGAGTCTCGGAAACGGCCGTTACCGCGCTTCCCGCGCGCTGTTGGCCTCCTAACCGGATCGGACGCGGCTGCGCGGGGCGACATGATAGTCGCGCTGCGTATGCGATTTCCAGCCACGCGATTGGTCATCGCCGAGACGCGCGTGCAGGGACCAAGGGCGGCGACACTCATCGTGGAGGGGATCCGGGCGCTTGCCGCGCATCCCGTTGTTGATGTCATCGTGATCGCTCGCGGGGGCGGGAGCTTCGAAGCTCTTTTGCCCTTCAGCGACGAGCGCGTAGTACGCGAGATCGCTGCGACCTCTGTACCGATCGTCTCAGCGGTCGGCCATGAACAGGACACGCCACTCTGCGACCTCGCCGCGGATGCCCGAGCAGCCACTCCAACAGCGGCGGCACGGCTCGTCGTGCCCGATGCTGCCGAGCTCAGGGCCGAGCTTCAGCGAGATCGTGGGCGACTAGAGCGCGCCTCGCGGCATCGTCTCGTTCGTGACCGGGAGCACGTGGCGCGGCAGCGTGAGCGACTGGCGGTGGCGACGAGGCAGGCCCTCGATCGCGACCGCGCAGGTCTTGCGCGTACCCGCGAACGCCTCTCGGCGGCGCCTGGGTTGCTTCTCGAACGGCGACGCGCGATGCTCGACACGCTCGGTGCTGGGCTGCAGGCGCTCTCTCCGCACGCAACGCTTGCACGTGGCTACGCAATTGTCCGCGCACACGGGAGCGCCATTCGGGACGCCACGGCAATCCGGCAGGATGATGCGCTCGAGATTCAACTGGCCGCCGGTCTACTGACCGCACGGGTCGAGGAGGTACGCACGGCATGAGCGAGCCCGAAGTGCCCTTCGAAGATCTCCAGCGTGAGCTTGGGACGATCGTCGCGCGGCTTGAGCAGGGCGACGTCCCGGTCGACGAGGCGATCGCTCTCTGGCGCCGCGGCGAAGAGTTGTACGGCACCTGCGTCGCACGGCTCGATGCAGCAGAGCTTCAGATCGAAGAGCTCACACCTCACGACGAGGCGTCGTAGCGAACCGTCCTAGGGGTTCCCACCCGTGCGGTCGGCAAGCGCGAGGGCAGCCTCGACGTCTACCTGCGCCGGGATCGCGCCTTGCAGGAGAGCGTTCTCTGCCGACATGTCGGCGGCTTCGTCCCCACGCCGTAGCGACGCAAGCGAAAGGCCCTCGCGGGCGAGAAACACGAGCCCGACACACACGCCTACCGACATCTCGAGAGCCTGAAGCACGAGCCCATACGCAAACCCCGTGCTGTAGGCGACGCCGTACTGTCGAAGCGGAAGCGCAACCGCCGCCTGCAGGAGACCGATATTTCCAGGCCACAGAGGGAACACGGTCGCCACGTTCATCAGCAGCAGGACAAGCGCCGCTGCGGGGAGCGGGACGTCCATGTCGAACGCCTTCGTGACCGCCCACACGGCGAAGAGCTGCAAGAGCCAACCCCCCGTCTGAAACAGGATCGCGGCGATTGCGGTTGGGAAGTTTCGGAGCACGGCGAGACCCTGCCGGGCCATCGAGAGCAGACGACGCAACGTCCCACTGCTGTCGAGCTGCACGGGCCTGCCCGAGCGTCGTGCGGACAGCACCGCGACCGCGAGCAAGGCGACTCCTACGAGTCCAAAGACACCCAGCCCCGTAACCGCCCAATGCGGAATCCTGGCGGTCACGATGACGTAGAGCACGAGCAGCGACACGGGGAAGAGATCGAACAGGCGGTGAGCGAACACCGTTCCGACAAGCGTCGCGCTGGTTCCAGGCCCATGCTCAACGTGTCGGCGAAGCGCGGCGACCCGCGCAAGCTCGCCCGCACGGGCTGGGAGAACGGCGTTGCCGAGAAGACCGACGGAAAAGGCCGAGAACACGTCGGAAAAGGGAGGATGTGGCTCGGGGAGTGCCTGGCGGACGGTGAGGTTCCACGACAGCGCCCGTGCAAGCACGGAGAGGAGATTCAACGCGACACCCGCGACGATCCACCGCCAGCTGACGAAGTCGAAGGAGTGGTAGACCACATTCCACTCTGGTCCTCGCCACCAGAGGGCGACGAGTGCAAGCGCGAGCATCGCGAAGACAATGAAGACGCGGACCCACAGGTTTCCCGCTAGCGCACCGAGCCGGGTCACGCGGCCTTCCTTGGTGGGGCGTTCTCGACGACCCGCTCATACACCGTCTCGAGGCGCACTGCGATGTCAGACCACGCATACTTCTTCTCGGCGAGCACACGGGCAGCGGCTCCCATTGCGGCTCGGCGTGGCTCATCGGCCAGCAGCGCCTCGATGCCCTCGGCAAGCGCTCGCGGATCGCCAGGCGGTACGGCGACCGCCGTCTCGGGCGTGACCACATCTCGATAGCCGTCGATATCGGATGCAACCACGGGTACGGCGCATCCGAACGCCCTGGTCAGCACCATCCCAAAGCTCTCACCGCCGAGCGAGGGTGCGATCAGCGCCTTCGTCGAGCAGAGGAGGGCGGTCAGCTCATCCTGGGAGAGAAACCCAACGATCTCGATCCCCTCCGGGGAGACTCGGAGCCGGGAGAGCAGCAACCCGACTGCGAGTGGATCGGCACCGGCCACCTTGAGTGTCGCGCCCGTGCGGCGATAGATATCCGGCCATGCCTGCAAGAGCACCTGGAGGCCCTTGCGGGGCTCGTGACGCCCGGCAAAGACGACGGTGTGCTCGCGCTCCGAGGGATCGGTCTCGCTAGGGATGAGCACGCCGTTCGGAATCACCTCCCATGGCCCCCCAAGCCAGCGATCTGCAGAGTCGCGCGCACGCTCCGAGACCGCGATCTTCTGATCGATCCGATCCATCAAGAAACCCCAGGCAGGCATGCCCAGCTTCATCCAGCCAAGCTCACCGGAGGCGTGGTGGGTGGCGACGAGCGGTTCAGTCGCGAGTGAGAGCACGGCGATGCAGATGGCGGGCGTCATTGGTTCATGGAGATGAAGCACGTCGAAACGCTCGCGGGCAAGCGCCCGACGGATGCGGAAGACCGTTCGCGGACTGAGAGAGATGTTGGGCAGCGATCCGTTCGCCGGAACGATCACCGAGCGTCCGACAGGGATGACATTCGCGGGCGGCTCACCGTGGCGACCGACCCGGGGATGGAGGACGCGCGTGAACTGCCCCGGAGGGTCGTTTGCCATGAGTAGCCGCACCTCGTGCCCACGCTCCTCAAGCGCGGCTGCTTGGAGCTCCGCGTGCTCGACGACCGCTCCCCAGAACGACCACGAGAACGGCACCACAATGCCGATCTTCACAGGCGGAGGGTATGCGCTCGGGCCTCTTGCTTGTCGGATGAGCCTCGGTTAGCAGCTCGTGTCATCAAGCACGGCATCCCAGACGAGCGAGAGCGCATCAAGCTGCTCGGGCCGAACCCGCGACAGAAAGAGCCGACGCACGCCTTCGAGATGCGTCACGCGCGCCGCAGCAAATCGGGCGCGACCACTATCCGTGATGAGCGCGAAGAGCCCACGGCGATCCTCATCGCAGCGCACACGCTCGACAAGGCTTGCGCGCTCGAGCCGGTCGACAAGCCGGGTCAGCCCGCTCTGACTAAGGAGCACCCGCTCGGCGAGATCGCTCATGCGTAGCCGCCCTTCCGGAGCCCGGGCCAGAAGCAGCAAGACCTCATACTCGTGCAGAGGCAGCCCGTGGGCGAGGTCAAGCTCCCTGTCCAACTCTCTGACAAGAGCAGCGTGGGTGCGTAGGAGCCCACCCCAGGCAGAGCTCTCACGAGTATCGAGATCGATTCGAGGTGTTTGCATGCGCAACTAGTAGTATGGCAGGTACGCAACCACGCCGTACGACCGCGACGGTGCCACGAGAGACCGACGGTGTTCACCGCCGTGATTGGAGGGACAATGCGCTTCGAAGGGATCCACCACGTGACGTGCATCACCGGCGATGCACCCGGGAACGTCGACTTCTACGTCCGTGTGCTTGGGCTTCGAATGGTCAAGAAATCTGTCAACCAGGACGACCCGACCGTCTATCACCTGTTCTACGGCGATGATCCTGGTAGCGCCGGCTCAGACATCACCTTCTTCGAGTACCCGGGCGCGCGCCGTGGGCGCGCAGGTGACGGCATGGTTCACACCGTTTCCTTCCGGGTCGCCGACGAGGCAGCGATAGGCTTCTGGGAGACGCGACTCGCCACCGAGGGCATCGCTACGCACCGCGTCGAGGGACACCTTCGTTTCTCCGACCCCGAAGGTCTCGGGCTCGAGCTCACGGTCGATGCGACATCCGATCAACCACTGATCGCGCACAACCCCGAGGTCCCCGCGGGGCACGCTCTCCGTGGACTCGACAATGTGCGCGCATTCGCACGTGAGCCCAACGGAAGCAAGCTGCTCCTCGAGGAGGTACTCGGCTTCGAGCCGCATTCGAAGGACGACTGGGAGGCGCGCGGTACGGTCCGTGGTGGTCGCATCGGCTACGACCCACCACCCGCTTCGGGGCCTGGGG
>JANNQQ010000309.1:0-1574 GCA_031400835.1 Actinomycetes bacterium
CGCTCGACGAGCCCTTCGCTCGTCTTGAACACCCCACCTGCCTCGGCGACATCCTCGCCCATGAGCAGCACGGTCGCATCTGCAGCGAGCTCGTCCTCGAGCGCGGATCGGATCGCCTCACGGTAGGTCAGCTCGGGGAGCGACGCCGCATCCGTGCCGGCGACGGTCTCAACCTGCGTAGACATAGGCCTTGATCTCCTCGAAGGTCGGAAGTGGGGATTCGGCTGCCCTGGAGGCAGCTGCGTCGACGTCGAGCTGGACCTCTGCGCGGAGCTCGACGAGCTGCTCGGCCGAGAGGTGGCCGGCCTCCTCGAGGTGCGCTCCGAGGATGGTGATCGGATCTCGCTCCAGCCACCGATCGAGCTCGCCCTCGGGGCGATACTTGGCCGGGTCCGTCCGGGAGTGCCCGCGGAACCGCTAGGTCTGCATCTCGATGAGCGTCGGCCCATCGCCGGCCCGCGCCCGCGCGAGCGCGGCCGAGACGGCCTCGTGCACGAGGAAGATGTCCTGCCCGTCGACGATGACGCCGGGAATCCCGTGCGCGTCGGCGCGTCGCGCGAGGTCGGTGACCGCGGTCGACTCGCTCAGCGGTGTGTACTCGCCGTACAGGTTGTTCTCGATCACGAACACCGTTGGCGTCTTCCAGGTGGCAGCCATGTTCAGGGCCTCGTGGAACGTCCCGATGTTCGTCGCTCCGTCTCCGAAGAAGGTGATCGCAGCTTGATCGGTGCCGCGCATCTGAGCCGAGAGCGACGCGCCGACGGCCACCGAGAGCCCGGCACCGATGATGGCGAACGAGCCGATGAGCCCACGGGAGAAGTCGGTGAGGTGCATCGAGCCGCCCACCCCGCCGCAACAGCCCCCGCTACGGCCCATGAGCTCTGCAAAGGCTGCCTCCATCGTCATTCCGCGCGCGAGCGCATGACCGTGCCCACGGTAGGTGATCGTAAGAAAGTCGTCGTCTCGCAGCGCGCCGATCGCGCCGACGGAGACGGCCTCCTGTCCCTGACAGAGATGCGTGGTGCCCTGGACGAGCCCCTGCATGAAGAGCTCTTGCACCTTCTCCTCGAAGAGCCGGATCTCGAGCATCCGCCGTTGCCAGGCGAGCAACCGTTCGGACTCGATCCCGGCTGCCCGTTCTTGTACGTCTGTCACGACTGTTCCTCCACCGGTTCGAGGGAAAGAAGCTCTGGGTGCTCTATTGCACGCTTGAAGGACGCGAGGAACCGGGCCGCGTCAGCGCCATCGACCGCACGGTGATCGGCGCTCAGGGTCGCAACCGCGATAGGGCCTGCTGACAGGGTTCCGTCCGCAGCGACCAGCGCGCGCGGAATCGACCGAGCCACCGCAAGGACCGCGACTTGCGGTGGCGTCACGAGCGCGATGAACGAAGCAACGTCGAACATCCCGAGATTGCTGAGGGTGAACGTCGCATCCGTCACCTCCGCCCCGCGGAGCTTCTTCGCGCGTGCCCGCTCGACGAGATCGGTGACGCGCGCGGCCGTCTCGACGAGGTCGAGGTCAGCGCAGTCGAGCACGGCCGGAGCTATGAGCCCACCCCCGAGGGCGATCGC
>JANNQQ010000310.1:0-37174 GCA_031400835.1 Actinomycetes bacterium
GCGACTCGGTGACCGTGGCGCCGCAGATGACGCTGTCCGACGAGGCCTACCAGGAGCTGCGAGACGCGTCGGCGGCCGTGATTCGGGCGGTCGGCGTCGAGACCGGCGGCTCGAACATCCAGTTCGCCCGCAGCCGGGAGACAGGTGAGGTCAAGGTCATCGAGATGAATCCACGGGTTTCGCGGTCATCCGCACTCGCCTCAAAGGCCACCGGCTACCCGATCGCGAAGGTCGCTGCGAAGCTCGCAGTCGGCTACACGCTCGACGAGATCCCGAACGACCTGACAAAGACGACCCCGGCGAGCTTCGAGCCGACACTCGACTACGTCGTCGTCAAGTTCCCACGCTTCGCGTTTGAAAAGTTTCCCGGTGCCGACGCGACCCTTGGAACGCAGATGAAGTCGGTCGGCGAGGCGATGGGAATCGGGCGTACCTTCACCGAGGCCTTTCTCAAAGCCTTCGGCTCGCGTGAGCTTGAGCCAGGAGCACCTACTCCATGGGCGACGTTCGATGACATTCCCGAAGGTGTGCATCCATGGTTCGTCGAACAGTTGAACCAGGCGAAGCGCGAGCTTGCCTCGCGCGATATCCGCCGGGCGAAACGTGCTGGATGGGGCGATGACTCGATCGGGGCTGCGTGGGGAACCTCCGGGGAGGACGTGCGTCGCGCCCGTTACGCGCGCGGCATCCGACCGTCCTACCGCCGGGTCGACTCCTGCGGGGGTGAGGTCGCTGCGGCGTCGAACTACTACTACTCAACCTGGGGGGAGGCGGATGAGCCGGTGCCGGTTACCGGTAAGCCTCGCGTCGTCATCCTCGGATCAGGCCCCAACCGGATCGGCCAAGGGATCGAGTTCGACTACTGCTGTGTCCACGCGGTGCAGACGTTTCGCGCGCTTGGGTACGAGGCGGTCATGGTGAACTGCAACCCCGAGACCGTTTCGACCGATTACGACACGTCCGACAGGCTCTACTTCGAGCCGCTCTCGCCCGAGGAGGTGTTGGCGGTTCTCGATCGCGAGCAGCCGGTCGGCGTCGTCACGCAGTTTGGCGGGCAGACGCCGCTGCGCCTCGCGCGGAACATCGAGCAGGCCGGGTACAAGATCATGGGCACACCACACGCGGCGATCGACCTCGCGGAGGACCGCGAGCTCTTTGGGGCGCTTGCCAACGAGCTCGGCATTCGTTGCCCGCCCTGGGCGACCGTCGAGGGGGCTGACGAGGCCGTGGTCGCCGCCGAGAAGATTGGGTACCCGGTACTCGTACGTCCGTCCTACGTGCTCGGTGGGCGTGCGATGCGCGTGTGTTACGACATCGCCGGGCTGCGCTCGGCGATGGCCGCTGTGAGCGGATCTGTGCTCGTCGATAGGTTCGTCGAGAATGCAACTGAGATAGACGTGGACGCGCTTTGCGATGGCGAGGAGGTGTACATCGCCGCGGTCATGCAACACGTCGAGGAGGCCGGCGTGCACTCGGGCGACTCCTCCTGTGTGCTCCCGGCACAGTCGTTGACGCTCGCGAACGGGCTCGAGATCGAGCACATCGTCAAGCGGCTCGGCCCTGCGCTCGGGGTCGTCGGCCTGCTCAACGTTCAACTCGCGATCGCCGACTCAACCGTGTACGTGCTGGAAGCGAACCCGCGGGCCTCCCGGACGGTGCCGTTCGCGAGCAAGGCGATCGGAATCAACCTCGTCGAGGCGGCGTGCAAGCTTGCTGCCGGACAGACACTTCGCGAGCTCGCACTCCCACCGGCCCGTCCGGCCGAAGTGAGCGTCAAGGCCGCGGTGATGCCGTTCGCTCGCTTCCCAGGTGCCGATCCGGTGCTGGGTCCTGAGATGCGGTCAACCGGTGAGGTGATGGCGACAGCGGCCGACCTTCCGACCGCGCTCGCGAAGGCCGAACGTGCTGCCGGCCGGCCGCTCCCGACCTCAGGCACGGCGTTTCTCTCTGTGCGCGATGCCGACAAAGCCGCCGTCGCGCCGATCGCGGCCGCACTTGCGGGCCTCGGGTTCTCGCTGGTGGCGACAAGCGGCACAGCGATGACCCTCCGGGCGGCAGGGCTCGAGGTCGAGGAGATCGAGAAGGTGGCTGAGGCACTCGAGGGAGCTCCGACCGTCGTCGATCTCATTCACGCGCACCAATGCGATCTGGTCGTGAACACCCCACAGGGTTCGGGAGCCAGGGCCGACGGCTACCTCATCCGCGAAGCCGCCCTCATCGCGCGCGTGCCGTGCATCACCACCGTCGCGGGTGCGGCTGCTGCGGTCCACGCGATCGCAAACGCGCGTGCCGACGCAACGCTGTCGCTTCAGGAGCGGATAGCTTCGCTCTCCGCCAGCGGGGATCGTTAGGTCGAGAGGATGCGGCGTGAACGTCTTCGCGTCGTCGCAAACGAGGAGGTCGGACCGTATCGCCTGCTTCGGTTTGCGCGTGGCGCCATTGCCGTAGGTACGCCGGGGCAGTTCTTCATGATCGAGGCGCCGGGTCGGACACTGCCAAGGCCATTCAGCCTCTGTATGTCACCGAAGGGGGAGCTCGCGTTCCTCATAGACGCGGTCGGCCCGGGAACCCGGGCGATCATCTCCGTCGAGCCGGGTGATCGGCTGGCCATTCTCGGCCCCCTTGGCCACGGGTTCGATCTTACGGTCGCTCGCCCGCTCCTGGTCGGTGGCGGGATCGGAGTTGCCCCGTTCCCGTTTCTATCGGAGCAGCTCGGTCACCCACCGGCCATCCTCGGATTCCGTACGTCCGAACAGGCGGTTGCTGCGGAGCTGGTGCCGCGCGCCGAGGTCGTGTTGGCACCCATCCTGGTGACGGAGGCGCTTCCCGCCGATCTCGGCGACGTGCTGGCGTGCGGGCCTGAACCAATGCTTGAGGCTGTGAGGGCGCTCGCTCCGAGCGCTCAGCTCGCCTGGGAGGCGCCAATGGCCTGCGGATACGGTGCGTGCTACGGCTGTGTCGTTTCGATCGACGGGCACTACCGGCGACTTTGCATCGATGGTCCTGTCCTCGGCGCGACATGCGGGGCGGTCAGATGACGCCCACGTCGATTGCGATATTCAACGCTTCGGGATGTCTCGACGCACTCGCTGCGCCGGGAGTAGCTGCCACGCTGGATGCGTTCGTAACAAAGACGATCACACCCCTGCCGCGCGAGGGAAATCCTCCCGTGCGCATTGTCGAGACCGAATACGGCATGCTCAACTCGATTGGTCTCCAAGGGCCCGGGATCGACTCATTTGCGACCGATCAGCTGCCGCTCCTTTCGGCTCTCGGCGTCCCAATCTGGGTCTCGGTGGGCGGCTTTTCAACCGACGACTTTCGCATGATCTGCGAACGTCTCGACGGGGAGGACGTGGTGACAACGATCGAGCTCAACCTCTCCTGCCCAAACGTCGACGAGGCTCCCGAGAGCGCAGCCGAGCTTGTGGCTGCCGCGCGGAGCTCAACGACCAAGCCTCTCTACGCCAAGCTCTCGCCCGCGCAATGGGATCTCGGAGCGGCAGCGAAAGCGGTCACCGCCGCCGGCGCCGACGGCCTCAGCCTCATCAACACCATGCGTGGCCTGGCGCTCGATCCACTGACGTTGGAGCCGAGTCTGGGACGCGTGGTCGGCGGATACTCGGGTCCGGCGCTTCGGCCGATCTCTCTGGCAGCGGTCTACGCGTGCTCCAGAGCCACCGATCTTCCGATCGTCGGAATGGGAGGCGTAAGCACCGGAGAGCACGCGCTCGAGCTCTTGGAGGTCGGCGCCACCGCCGTCGCTCTGGGCACTGTTCTGTTTTCTGATCCGACATCGCCGGAGCGCATCCGGAGCGAATTCGAGGCCGCCGCGAGAGCGCGAAGGTAGCCAGATCGGCACACTGTTCGAGGCCGACTTGTTGCCTAGCGTGAAAAGATGCTGCAAAAGCGGTAAAATGTTCCCGCTTGACCGCACCCGACCACTTGGTAGACTCGTCCGCTCAGATGGTCACGTCGAAGACACAGTCGCAGGCGCCTCTCCGCTCCCTCGATCAACGGATGGAAGCGCTCCGAAGAGCCAACGATATTCGCGTCCGTCGAGCACAGCTCAAGAAGGATCTCAAGGACGGCCAGGTCGGGATCGAGGGAATTCTTCTCGACCCACCGGATTACGTATCGACAGCAAAAGTTTTCGACATGCTGATGGCTGTACCGAAGTTCGGCCGGGTGAAGGCTTCGCGCCTTCTCAACCAGTGTCGCATCAGCCAGTCGAAGACCGTTGGCGGACTCTCCGAGCGTCAGCGCGCGGAGCTCGTCAATCTCTTTAACAGCCGGTGACGTCGGTCGACCGGTGATCTCGCGCCCCGATCGAGTCGCGGCCGGTAGCCGTCGCGTCTTTGTCATTACCGGCCCGTCGGGCGCCGGCAAGGGGACGCTCATTCGCGAGCTCGTAGAGCGCGTTCCGGAGCTTGAGGTGGCGATCTCCGCGACAACGCGAACTCAGCGGCCAGGTGAGGAGAACGGTCGCGAGTACTGGTTCCTCGGTGAGGATGAATTTGTCTCGCGGATCTCAAGCGATGCGTTTCTCGAGCACGTTCAGTACGTGTCGGGCAAGCGCTACGGCACGCTGCGATCGGAGATAGACCGGATCGCTGAGCACGGACGAGTGTGTGTCCTCGAACTCGAGCTCGAGGGCGCGGAGACGGTTCAGGATGAGGTCGACGGTGCGGTCACGATCTTCATCGCCGCGGACGTCCCGGAGCTCGAACGGCGGCTCAACGAACGCGCCACCGAGTCAACCGGTGAGATTGGAGAGCGGATTGCGCTCGCCCGACGACAGCTTGAGCAGGCACATCTGTTCCGCTACATGGTTCGCAATGACGACGTCGATCGCGCAACGGCGATTCTCGTCGCGATCGTGGAGCAAGAGCTGCATCTCGCTGCGACAGGTACCATGGGCAGCCGATGATCGAACCACGCATTGACGACCTGCTGCCGCACACGGAAGTCCACGGGGATGCAGCCTCGCGGTATGCCCTTGTGATCATGGCTGCCAAGCGTGCCCGTCAGATCAACAACTATCACCATCAGCTCGGTGAGGGCATGGGCCTCGAAGAGGCCCCACCGCCGCTCCTTGAGTCGCGCTCGAAGAACTACTTGACGATGGCGATGGAAGAGATCGCTCGCGGCAAGCTCGTGTTCGACTACGGCGAAAAGTCCTAGCCTCCGGCGACAGGTCGTAACGCGACCGCCACCCGCGGGTCGCTGACGGCTGCGAGACTGTGCCGATGGCGCGCATTCTCCTTGGGATCACTGGTGGTATCGCTGCGTACAAGAGTTGCGAGCTCATCCGCCTACTCGTCAAGGACGGTCACGACGTTGTGCCGCTGCCTACCGCAGCCTCCGCGCGCTTCGTAGCGCCCGAGACGTTCTTTGCGCTCGCGCGGGCTGTCCCCTCCAAAGACCCGTACCCGCATCTGCGAGATGCTGACCTGTTGGTGGTTGCGCCGCTCACTGCCAACACGCTTGCTCGGCTCGCTCATGGACTTGCCGATGACCTCCTCACGGAGACGGCACTGGCGCACAGCGGCCCCGTCGTCGTCGCGCCCGCTATGAACACAGGCATGTGGGAGCACCCAGCGACACGAGCGAATCTCGCAATGCTCCAGACACGCAGCGTCGTCGTGGTCGGACCGGGGACGGGAGAGCTCGCGGAGGGTGAGGTAGGCGAAGGGAGAATGGCTGAGCCCCACGAGATCCATCAGGTGATCTCCCAGATACTCGGACAGACCGGTGAAGCCACCCGCTCGGCCCTTGCCGGGCTCGCGGTCGTCGTAAGCGCGGGCGGTACCCGTGAGCCGCTTGACGACGTCCGCTTTCTCGGCAACCGTTCATCCGGACGAATGGGGGTGGCCGTCGCAGCAGAGGCACATCGCCGAGGTGCGCGCGTGACGCTGCTAGCCGCAAACGTCCAGGTCGACGTTCCGCCCGGCATCGATGTAGTGCTGACTCCTACCGCTGCCGAGCTACGGCGCGAAGCACTTGCGCGGGCGAGCGCCCCGGTCATCGTCATGGCAGCCGCGATCGCCGACTACCGGCCTGCCGAGCGGCTGACGGGCAAACGCCCCAAGGACGGCGAGCCTTGGCTCGTCGAGCTTGTCCCGACCGCCGACGTGGCTCGAGCTTTGGGGGCGCAGAAGCACGAAGGCCAGGTTCTGGTCGTGTTCGGCGCCGAGACAGGAGACGACGGGCTCAACCGTAAACGGCAGATGCTTGACAGCAAGAATGCCGATCTTGTCGTCTACAACGACGTGAGCCGCCTCGACATCGGGTTCGAGACCATGGACAACGAGGTCGTGCTCGTTGCCCGCGACGGCGATCGACATGTCCCTAAGGCCGCCAAGAGCGCGATCGCAGTAGAGATCATCGACGAGGTCGAACGGCTCCTTACGAGGTCGGCATGACTGAGAGTTCGGGCAACGTGACAGAGACGGGTCGCCAGCCCGCAGCCGAGGTCGCCGATCGGGTCTGCGCAAACCTCGCGATCGCCGTGCATGCGCCGATCGACACGCTTCGGCTGCCTGTGCTGGCCCTACTCGCAGAGGGGCACGTCTTGATCGAGGACGTTCCCGGCGTTGGCAAGACGGTGCTCGCAAAGGCACTCGCGCGGTCGCTCGACCTCGACTTCCATCGCCTCCAGTTCACGCCCGACCTACTGCCAGGAGATGTGACGGGGGTCAGTGTGTTCGACCAAGCCACAAGCACCTTCCGCTTCCGGCCAGGCCCGGTGTTTGCAAACGTTCTCCTGGTCGACGAGGTGAACCGCGCCTCACCAAAGACCCAGTCGGCTCTGCTTGAGGCAATGCAGGAGACGCAGGTCACGGTGGATGGCAACACGTATCCGCTTGAGCGCCCGTTCCTCGTGATTGCGACGCAGAACCCGGTCGAGTACGAGGGTACGTATCCGCTGCCTGAGGCGCAGCTCGACCGTTTCGCAGTGCGGATGGCGATCGGGTACCCGCAGGCCGGCGAAGAGGCTCGCCTCCTCGCCGAACAGACCACGGAGCCGCCCCTCGACCGACTCATTCCAGTGGCCGAACGAGCGGATGTGGCAGCCGCAATCGAGCACGTCCGGCAGACGTTCGTCGAGGACAGCGTCAGCCGCTACGTCGTCTCATTGCTCCAACACACCCGCGACAGCCGGCTGCTTGCGTTGGGGGCGAGCCCGCGCGCCGGGATCGCTCTCCTTCGCCTGGCGAAGGCCCGCGCGGCAGTCGATCGGCGCGACTACGTGCTACCGAACGACGTTGCCGAGGTTGCCGTCGCCGTCCTCGGGCACCGCCTCATTCTCAGCCCGGAGGCGAGGAGCTCGGGTATCACGCCTCGGGAGCTTGTCGAGGAGGCGATCGCAGCAACACCCGTGCCGGCATGAACCGGCACAGAGGGGCAATCGTCGGCGGTGTTGTAACGCTCAGCATCGCGTGGCCGTTGGGGTCGCTGCCGCTAGCCATCGGCGGACTTGGGGTACTCGTCGCCGCGTTCCTGGCCTGGATCTGGGAACGGCGCGTGCGAAGTCGTCTTGCCGTCAGGCGCTCAATGTCGACCCGGACGCTGTTCGAGGGCGATGACCTGCACTACGAGCTGCAACTTGCAGGTGCCCGGCTTCCCGGCAACTACGTTCTCGACGAGCGACTCGGTAGCCTGCCAGTCACGGCAGTGGAGCTCCGCCGCTCTCGAACAACAGAGGTCGTCGTGCGTGATGTTCCGCGTGGGCGGCTGCGCTTTGGTCGAACGCGTCTCACTGCTGACGACCCACTTGGAATCGCGCGAGTGACCGTCGATGTCGAGGAAGGGACGTCCGTTCTCGTTCGCCCACGGGTGCCTGTCCTCCGGTCGCTCTTTACCGATAGCGGGGCGCGATTCGGCGCCGGGGATCGAGGAGCGGTGACCGGACCGACTGGCCTCGATCTCAGGGGTGTTCGCGAGTATCGGGAAGGCGAGCCGCTCCGCTCGGTTCATTGGGTTTCAACGGCACGCCGCGGGCGCCTCATGGTTCGTGAGCTCGAAGAGCCGCCGCGGCACGACGCAACCGTCCTGCTCGATCTCGATCAGGCTGCCGAGACAGGCCCGCCGGGGCGAACGAGCCTCGACGAGGCCGCCAGGGTGGCGGGTGCGCTCGTGCGTGCGCAGCTGGTGCGCGGCCGGACTGTCCGCCTCGTCGTTGCTGGAGCCGGCCGTGACACCGTCCTCGCCCGTTCACTCAACGACTGGGATGGCGTCCTCGACGTCCTCGCCGCAGCCGAGCCCCGTGTCGGAGGAGACCCCCTCGGACACGTACCCGGCGAAGCGAGAGCGACCGGCCGCACGGTCTTTGTCACCGCTCGACACGATGCTCTTGCGTCACCAGCGGGCGACGTCGGCGCGGTCGTCTTTGTCGATGCCCCGACCTACGCCGGTCGGCCGCGCTCCCAGGCGACACCGTGGCTGCTCTCGTTGGCTGCACATGGTGTGCCTGTCGCAGTTGTGCGATGCGGTGATGATCTGTGCAGCGCCCTCGAGGGCGTCTTTGCGACGGAGGCCGTTGTTGGTTAGCAGCTCCTTTCGGCGCTTCCTTCAGGTAGCACCGCTTGCCGCGGCGGTTGCGCTCGCTTGGTGTGCCATCGAGACGCCGCCCGGGGTCTGGGCGATCGGCGGGGCGGCCGCGTCAGGGCTTGTGCTCGTTCTCGCAAGACGCGGATTGACTCTTGCACTCGCTGCGCCAATAGTGTTGGCTGCGCTCGCTTGTGTCGTCAGCGGAACCGGGCCTGGTGCAACGTTCTGGCACCTCATCGATGGGCTGCACGAGGCTGCGAGTGTCGGCTCACCGTTCGGCCCAGCGGGTTTAGGGGCGCTGCACGACCTCGTGACGGTGACGGTGTGTGCTCTGGTCGTCGTCATGGTGATCGCCACCTTCAGTGGTCGTCCATTGCTCTCGGGGCTCGTGGCCGTCATCGGGGTTGGATACCCGGCAACGCTGCTTGGGCGACACGGTCTTGCGTTCGGGTTTCTCGCCGCAGCATGCGTCGTGTGGCCGACGATGGTTTCACGAGCGCGAACGAGAACAGCGTTGGCGATAGGGGTCGCCGCGGTCGCGGGCGTGGCGGCTGGGTCGGCATCGCTCGCGCAAGCCGGGCTGCAACCCGAGCAGGCGCGGGTCGACTGGCGTGGGTGGAGCCCCGTGGGTGGCAACCGCGCGAGCGTGGGGGTGAGGTACATCTGGGACGCGAACTACCTCGGAATTCGATTTCCGACGAACCCCACTGTCGTGCTGCGGATTCGGGCTCCGCGCCGTCTTCTGTACTGGCGCGCGTCGACGCTTGATCTCTTCACCGACGATCGCTGGATCGAGAGTCTCTATCCGGTTATCACCTCTGGAGGAACCCGCACGCTGCCCGACGACCCTCTTCTCCCGGAGAGTGCGAAAGCCGAGCTCGTTAAGCAGGACGTCGAAATTGCGGCACTGGAAGACGATCGCCTGGTGGCGGTCTCGCAGCCCGTACGGCTCGAGGCACCGGATGTCTCACGTGTTCTCTACCTGAGTGGAGGCATCATGTTCGCGCCGCGCGGCCTCGAACGGGGATCGCGGTATACCGTCTGGAGCAGCGCCCCCCGGCCCTCACCGGCGGAGCTCGCCGAATCGAAGCCCGACTATCCAGAAGCGGCGCAGAGATACCTCGAGCTCGGGCGAACACGCTTTCCAGGGTTCGGCGAGGCAGCGAGGGCACCCAAGGTCTCTGCGGTGTTTCGCGACGATCGCTACCCCTCCCTCTGGCCCTACAGGCCGCTCTGGCTTGATGCAAAACGGCTAACAGCAGCAAGCGGCTCGCCCTACGAAGCGACCATCGCCATCGAGAGCTGGTTGCGCGCGACCGGCAAGTTTGGATACACCGAAACACCGCCTCTGCCGCCCGAGGGAGTCCCGCCTCTGGTGGACTTTGCGACGACTTCGAAGCTGGGGTACTGCCAGCACTACGCAGGGACGATGGCGGTCATGCTGCGACTGCTCGGCATTCCGGCGCGGGTCGCTGTCGGCTTTACGAGCGGTCGGTGGTCGGACGGGGAGTGGGTTGTTACCGATCACCAGGCTCATGCGTGGGTCGAGGCGTGGTTCGTGGGCTACGGCTGGCTCCCGTTCGATCCAACCCCCGGCCGCGGCAGCCTCTCGGCCGACTACACCTTGGCCTCTGACTCAGCCGACGCGGTGAGAGCACTCGGCACGGGGCGGTTCCTCCAGCCCGAGGCGGTGCCCACCGATCCCGTGCCAGTAGCCCCTGTTACGGAACCGCGCACGGGAGAGTCGGGTGGCATCCCAGGGTGGCTCGTCGCCAGCGTGATCATCCCGCTCGGCTTTGGCACCCTCACCGTGGGAGCGAAGGCCCTTCGGCGGCGGCGGCGCCTCGGTGCCCTTGATCCCCGGATCGCGGCGTCAGGTATCCGGCTCGAGGTGCTCGACCTTATGCGTGATCATGGTCTGAAGGTCGATCGCTCGAGCTCGCCGCCCGTCGTGCGGAGTCTGCTCAGGCGGGAGCTCGGGGTCGATGGAAGCGCCCTTGAACGATCGGTCGGCGAGGCGCGCTATGCACGGATTGAGACTGCAAGCGTCGCGATCGATCAAGCGCGACGCGAGTTCGCACAGCTTGTCCTCGCAACTCGCGAGAACCTCGGCTTCCGGGCGGTGCTGCGAGCACGGCTGCGGCTGCGGTCGTTTCGCGGCGCCTAGTCGAGGTCGCCGTACAGCTTGAGATGCGCTGCGGCTGAGGCGTCCCACGTGAGGTCGTCACGAGCGCGCATTGCTCCGATGCGCGCGGATTCGAGGAGTTCCGAATCGGTGAGTATTTGTCTCAGCGCCGTCTCCAGACCGGCAACGTCGCCCGGCGCAACGACAAGACCGGCGCCGAACCGCGACACGATCTCACCGAGGCCGCCAACGTCATAGACCACCGCTGGAACGCCAGCTCCGAGCGCTTGCAGGAGCGCGCCTGACTGGTCGAGCTCGTCGTGGTAGGGGAAGCATGCGACCGTGGCGAGAGAGAGGGCGTCTGCGAGCGGTTCCGGCCCGAGGTAGCCAAGCCGCCATTCGGCCGTCGCGCCCGCCGCGGTGCGGAGGTCGTCGAGCGGGATTCTAGGATCGCCCGCGACGAGCAGCCGCGCGCCTTCGATCCTGCCGACTGCCGCAATCGTGTGGTCGAGACCCTTGTACGGCCGGATCACGCCGAGCGACAGCACGGTGTGTCCATCGTCTCCCCGATTGACCTCGGAGCGAAAGACCGGGTGTGGGATGACGCAGAGCTTCTCGGGCGCAACGCCGAAGCGCTCGAGCCGCTCACGGCCGCGCTCGGAGTGCACGACGACACGGTCGAAACGCGCGAACAGTCGCCGCCAGAGTCCCTCTTTGCGTGCGGTTCGACGAGGGAGAAGATCATGCGCGGTGAACACGAGCGGCCCGCGTGAGCGCAAGAGGAGCGCATCGGCCTCGGGTGCAGCGAGCCATTGAAGGTGGAGAACATCTCGTTTCGTCGCGAGCAATCGGGCCATTCCAAGCGGGTGCTCAAGCGCCTTGACGCCAACGCGAACCGGGGCAAGACCGATCCTCGTCGAGACGGGGTAGAACAGGTTGCGCAACCGGTAGCCATCGGGCGTCGGGCGCCAGCCAAAGCGAAATGGCGATGTCACAAGGTCGACATCGGCCCCGGTTCGAGCAAGTGCGGCCGAGAGTTCGTGGTCGTAGGGCGGGGTGTACGCGGGTGGGTCGGCAACGACAACGTGCATCCGGCGTAGAGTAGAGATGCGGCCCTTGCGGTCGTTCCGCGATGGCTAATCCCTCACCGACATACGATGAGGCTCGGGCGTGGTTTCCTTGCCTTCGTGACATCGCGTACCTCAACGCAGGCACGTTCGGCCCCCTCGCGGAGTCGACGATCACCGCTGTTCGCGGCGCGCTAGAGCGGGATTTCGAGCGCGGACGAACAGGCACGCCGTACTTCGACCATGCGATGGGCTTGCGTTGCGAGGTTCGCGCGGCGCTCGCGTCGTTGGTTGGCGTAGACGCATCGCAGGTCGCACTGACGACTTCGACGACCGAGGGCTGCAACATCGTCCTCGCAGGGCTCGGGCTCCGGTCCGGCGATGAGATCGTCACCACAACCGACGAACACCCAGGTTTGCTGCTGCCTCTGGGAGCGACGGCGGCGACGATCGTCGTGGTGCCACCCGATCCCGACTCGATCCTGGCTGCCGTCACGGCGCGGACACGGCTTGTCGCGACTTCGCAGGTGCTCTGGACCACGGGTGCCGAGCTACCTGTTCGTGAGATTCGTGAGGCTACGGGCATCCCGATCCTCGTCGACGGCGCCCAATCGGTCGGGGCAATCCCCCTCGAGGCAACCGGGCTCGACTTCCTCACCATCTCCGGACAGAAGTGGCTCGGTGGACCCGATGCAACCGGCGGTCTTGTGGTGGCCGACCCAGAGCGCCTGCGAGTCGCCTCCCCAAGCTACTTCTCACAGACGGCATATGAGGCGGAGGGCACCTTTACTCCGCACAACGGCGCGGCGCGGTTCGAGGGGAACTGGTGGTCGGTCGGGTCGCTTGAAGGCATCCTCGCGGCCCTCGACACACGGCCCGAGTGGTGGCACGAGCGTGCGCGGGCACTCGCAGGCCGTTGTGCCGAGATTTTCGGCCAGCGGTACGAGGTGGTCACTCCCGAGGCGACGCCCTCCACCCTGGTGACCGCGCGGGTCGAGAACGCGAGTGCCGTAGTCGAAACACTCCTCGCCGCGGGCGTGCACGTCCGCGAGCTACCTGGGCTTGGGTTGGTTCGCGCCTCTGTCGGTTGGTGGACGAACGAGCGCGACCTCGAGCGCTTGGCGAGCGCCCTCTAGTCGAACGCCGCGGGCGTGCGGGAAGCAATGCGAGGGCCACCAGGTTGTCCGCGAGGGACGTGTCCTTGTGCCTGGCACCGAGACACGTCTGGTTCGGACCGCCGAGTCGACTAGACGACCATCTCGTCGACCATGGCCGATCGGATCGCCGACGCGTATCCGTTCGCGCCAGTCGCTTGTCCGCGGCCGTACATCAGCCGCACTCGACGCGCGGCGACGAATGGGTGATCATCGCTCTCTCCCGCCACACAGGCGAAGGAGCTCCAGCGCCACTCGGCCGGGTCGCGGCAGAGACCGGCCAAAACGGGGTTCAGCGCGACGTACCTGAGGACCCGAAAGAGGTGATCTTCAGTCTCAATCGGTCGAGCGAAGAAGCGGGCATCGAAGGCGTGACCCTCATGGCCGTGGCGTACGTTGAACTGGCGCGCGTGCTTGGAATGGAGCCAATGGATGCCTTTCGATAGCGTCGGCCTCGAGAGTCGCACTACGAGGTGCACATGGTTTGGCATGAGCGAAAAGCCGAGCACGATCCACTCGAATTGACGCGCGGCGCGTCCGAACAGGTCGACGTAGCTTTCGTAATCAGTCTCATCCTCGAAGATGCGATGACGACGCACTCCACGCGCGGTGATGTGCAGCGGGACACTCGTTGGTTCGGCTCGTGGTGGTCGGCCCATATCGAGCGAGGGTACGAGAGAGTCGGCCGCCCCGCCAGTTGTCTATTCGGGACACGGTCTCGGCCAGCCATGGCCGCTCAGGACATGTCCCGGTGCCAGGCACAATCGCCACGGACGACGCCGCCGCCAACCTGCAACTACGTCGACGGTTGATGCGGTTCGCTACGTCGGAAGGCCGAGTTCGGCCGCAATCGGCTGCAAGGCCTGGACGACATTCGCGATGTGTTCGTCGAGCTCGAGCCCGAGAAGCTCGGCGCCTGCGTAGACCTCGTCGCGATGAACCCCGGCGGCGAATGAGGGCTGCTTGAGCTTCTTCTTGACCGACTTCGGCTCGAGTCCCTCAAGACCTGTCGGACGCACGAGACCGCAGGCGTGGATGAATCCCGAAAGCTCGTCGCATGCGAACAACACACGCTTGAGCGGGGTATCGCGAGGAATCTCAAGGTGCTCTGCGTGTGACAACACGCCCTCGATCAACTCCTCTGGCCAACCTTCCTCGCGGAGAATTGGCGCGCCATCCTGCGGATGCTTGTCGAGTGTGGGGTGCATCTCGTAGTCAAAGTCGTGGAGGAGAGCGGTGCAGCCCCACAGCTCCTCGTCCTCGCCAAGCTTCCTCGCGTAGAACCGCACGGAGGCCTCAACCGCTAGCGAGTGACGCAGCAACGGAGCGCCTTTGGTGTAACGCGTGAGCGTCTTCCAGGCGTTGTCACGGGTCACCTCCATCAGGCCGGGTACGATACCGCCCCGCATGCAGTCGTTCGTCATCGAAGGCGGCCGTCCGATCTCGGGCACCGTTCGCGCCGCCGGGAACAAGAACGGCGCGCTCCCGATTCTTGCAGCCACGGTGCTCGCGTCTGAGCCCGTAACCCTGACGAACGTTCCGCGCATCCGTGACGTCGAGACGATGGCGGAGCTGCTCGTCGACATGGGCGCCGACGCGACGTGGGCGGGCCCGAACGAGATCCAGATTGACACGCGCAACGTCACCAAGACGGCACTCGATCCGGACCTCTGCCGTGAGATCCGGGCGTCGTTCCTGCTGGCCGGCCCGCTCCTCGCACGCTTCGGACGCGCCGTCGTGCCTCCGCCCGGCGGCGACGTCATCGGTCGTCGCAGGCTTGACACTCACATTCACGCCTTTGCCGAGCTCGGCGTCGAGGTAACCCTGAACGGTGCGTACGAGCTCACCACCAAGGGGCTCGTGGGCAAGCGGCTGTTCCTGGACGAGGCCTCAGTGATGGCGACCGAGAACGCGATCATGGCCGCTGTTCTCGCGCAGGGGAACACCATCGTCGGTCACGCCGCCTGCGAGCCGCATATCCAGGATCTCTGCGCATTTCTCGTGTCGCTCGGCGCACGGATCGAAGGAATCGGCTCGAACGTCCTGCGCATCGAAGGCGTCAAGAGCCTTGGCGGCGGCACACACAGGATCCGCTCCGAGCATGTCGAGGTCGCCTCGTTCGCGGCACTCGCAGCGGTGACCGGCGGCGAGCTGCTGATCGAAGATGTCGAGCCGGACGACCTGATCTCCATCGTTCCCGCGTTCCGGAAGCTCGGAATCCGACTTGAGGTGGGGGAGACGTCCGTACGCGTGCCGTCGGGTCAGAATCTCCATGTTGAGGACGATCTTGGTGGGCAGATTCCGAAGATCGAGAGCGGCATCTGGCCCGCGTTTCCCGCCGACCTCACGTCGATCGCGGTCGTCGCAGCGACCCAGACGCAAGGGACCGTCCTGGTCTTCGAGAAGATGTTCGAGAGCCGATTGTTCTTCGTCGACAAGCTGGTCTCGATGGGGGCACGGATCATTCTCTGCGACCCACATCGCGTCGTCGTCACCGGGCCCGCGAAGCTCGTCGGTCAGCGGCTCGAGAGTCCCGACATCCGCGCCGGCATGGCGATGGTGATCGCGGCGCTCTGCGCGGAGGGAACCTCAACGATCGGCAACATCCGCCAGATCGATCGTGGTTACGAGCGGATTGACGAGCGGCTGCGCCAACTCGGCGCAGTCATCGAGCGCGGCGAACTGTGACCGGGGCGCGGCTCGCGGTAGGGACGGGCGTCGCGAACGTTGCTACGGGCATCCCCGTGCTCGACCATCTCCTCGCTGAGCTTGCCCGGGCGGGACGGTTCGACCTCGCGCTCGAGATCGAGCCCGATGACGCAGAGGCCGAGGTCGGGTCGGCCGGTGCCGCCCTTGGGCTGGCCCTTGCGCCACTCCTGGCTGACGGCGCCCTTGGCCACGCAACAGTTCCGGCCGACGAGGCCCTGGCCACGGTCGCCATCGAGCAGTCGGGCCGGCCGCTGGTAGCGTCAAATGTCGATCTCACCGGTGTGGGTGGGCTCGGGACAGACCTCGCGGCACGGTTCCTTGAGGCGCTGGCAAACGCCGCCGGGCTCACGCTGCACGTCCGGCTCGTCGAGGGCGTCGACACCGACCATGTTCTTACCGCGATCTTCAAGGCTCTCGGCGTTGCTCTGCGCGCCGCAATCGACTAGATGGCTCAGAAAGGCAGTGCATGGACAAGCAGGTGATTCGCACCGAGAACGCGCCCGCACCGTTCCAGGGGGCGCCCTACAGTCAGGCAATCGTGAGCGGTGGGCTCGTCTTCGTCGCGGGTCAACTGGGGTTGAAGCCCGGCGACACGTCGGTCGAGGGTGACATCGCGGAGCAGACCGAACAGGCGTTGCTGAACCTCAAGGCGATTCTGGAGGCGGCTGGATCGTCACTCGATGCTCTCGTGAAGACGAGCGTCTTTCTCATGGATCTCGCGGACTTCCCGGCGATGAACGACGTCTATGCCCGGTACGCCGGGGAGCGTCCTCCGGCGCGGTCGACGTTCCAGGTCGCGAAGCTTCCGGCTGGCGCTATCGTCGAGATCGAAGCGGTTGCGCATCTGTAGGAGCGGGCACGAAAGGCGGGTTGCCGCTGGGAATGTCTGTTACAAGAGCCTCCGTGTCGACCGCACTCCGCGCCTTTGTCCGCAGTCTCGATCTCGACGCATACGTCGTTGGGGGGGCCGTGCGCGACGAGTTGCTTGGCATTCCACATGCCGATGAGGACTTCCTCGTGCCAGGGGTCGATCACGCGGGACTCCGCGCGGCGCTCGCACCACACGGGCGGGTCGAGGACATGGAGGTGCATGGACAACTCGTCGGAGTGCGCCTGCACCCACATGACCGTGAAGTGCGATCGCTTGCGCCGTCCGGAATCGAGGTAACACCGCCGCGCGCCGAGCGATCGTCCGGGCCGGGACACCGCGACTTCGAGATTCAGAGCGGTCCCGAGATCACGATTGCGGATGACATGGCGCGTCGTGACTTCACGATCAACGCGATCGCCCGACGGCTGTCCGACGGGCAGCTCGTCGACCCGTTCGGCGGTGTCGCTGATCTTGAGCGACGCGAGCTGCGAACGGTGAGCACAGAGAGCTTCCTGGAGGACCCTCTCCGCATCCTTCGTGGCCTGCGCTTCGTTTCACAGCTCGGGTTCGAACTCGCGTCCGAGACGCTTGCCCAGATGCAAAGAGAGGCCCCGGGCCTCGCACATATCTCGGCCGAGCGCATCGGCGGAGGTCTTGCAGCCGATGGAATGGGAGAGCTCTCGAAGCTTCTACTCGGGCGCGAGCCGGCGCGGGCCTTGCGCGTCGGCCGAGATGCGGGCGTCCTCGTGCTCATCCTGCCCGACTTCGCCGCGGCGATCGGCTACACGCTCGGCACACCGAGACAGCCGCTGCCGCTAGACGAGCATCTCTTCCGTGTCGTTCAGAACGCGGCTGATGCGGATGCGTGTCTGGAGGTTCGGCTCGCTGCGTTGCTCCACGACCTTGGCAAGCCGATCGCCGGTGCCACGGGCGAAACGCACGCAGACGCAGGAGCTCGGATCGCACGTGCGACGTTGTCGCGTCTCCGATACCCAACACACGTGCGCCGCGACGTCGCCTCCATTGTGGCGGGTCACGCCTACGCCCTCGATCCCTGGCGCGACGAGACCGAGGCAGCGGTCGCAGCGCGGCGATTCCTGGCGCATCACGGCGGACGCCTCGCAGACCGACTGGTGGTTCATAAACGCGCCGATCTTGCCGCCAAAGTCGTTGCCGCTTGGGAGCCCAGCGCACTGGCCAGGCTCGACGCCGAACTCGTGGTCGCGCTGACGCAACCGCACCAACTGCGCGATCTCGCAGTTGACGGCAGCGATCTGATTGCCCTCGGGCTCTCGGCGGGCCCACGACTCGGGCAGGTTCTTCACCAGCTTCTCGAAAGCGTCGTCGAGGATCCGTCACTCAACGATCGCGATCGGCTCCTGGCGATCGCCGGTAGCGAACTCGCATGAACGCGATCGCCGTTCGCGACGCATACCGCGCGGCGACGCAGGCCGCCGGCCCGAACGTCACCGTCGTCGCAGCGACGAAGTACGTCGCACTCGACGACATGGCCGTGCTCGTCGAGGCCGGGGTGGAGGTGGTCGGCGAGAACCGAGTCCAAGACCTGCTCGCGAAACACGCGGTCTACGGCGACGCATTCCGCTGGCACTTCATCGGCCAGCTCCAATCGAACAAGGCGCGCGCGGTGGACGAGGTGTGCGAGCTCATTCATGCCGTCGACACCGACACCACCGCCCGGCGGCTCACGATTCCGTGGTTGCTCGAGGTGAATCTCTCGCAGGAGCCAACGAAGGGCGGCGTCCGTCCTGAGGAGCTTGACGACTGGATCGCGAGATACCCGGCGATCCGTGGACTGATGACGATGCCCCCATTCGCCGACGACGCCGAGTCGTCCCGCCCTCACTTCATGCGACTCGCCGGACTCGCTGCCGAACGCGGGCTGACAGACCTATCCATGGGAACCTCGCAGGACTGGAGGGTCGCCGTAGAGGAAGGAGCCACGTACGTGCGCATTGGCTCGGCTCTCTGGCGTGACCTCTAGAGGCGGCACCGTCCCCAACCGGCGCTACGATCTCGCCCCATGGCCTTCGGAGATATCTGGAATCGTACGCTCGTCTACTTCGGGATAGCCGAGGAGGACGACTGGGAAGAGGACGCACACGTCGAGAACGATGAGGACCACCGCGCGAACCGAAGGCGGAACCGCGCCAACGTTCGCCGTTTGCCCTCGAGCGAGCCGGATGGCTGGTCAGATGCCGAGTCTTCGGGCGTGGCGACGACGCTTCCTCCTGCAGCCGGTCGGCGTTCGCGATTGCGTGGCGTCGACGGTGGGCCGACGAAGGCGAGCGTTCACCTCGTCGTGCCACGAAGCTTCAACGATGCGCAACAGATCGCAGACAAGTTCAAGGATCAGGTGCCGGTGATCCTCAACCTGCAAAGCGCCGACACCGAGCTCTCGAAGCGGCTCATCGACTTTGCCAGCGGTCTCACCTACGCGCTCGACGGAAGCATGCAGCGAGTAGCCGACAAGGTCTTTCTCTTGACACCGCGCAACGTCGAGGTCTCCGCCGAGGAGCGCGCGCGCGCTCTCGATCCCGGCGGCTTCTTCAACCAGGCGTAGGAAACCCGACCCTGCGCGCCGAATAGGCGCGTATGGGCGTCATCGCCAGCCTGATCCTGCTTGGCACCGCAAAGACCTCGATACAGCAGTTTGTCTCGGTTTTCTTTGGGGTGTACGTCCTCCTCATCGTGGCGTACGTCATCTTGTCGCTCGTGCCCCCGGGCTCGTTGGGCCCGCTTGAGCGCGCCCGCGGCTTCCTCGATGATGTCTGTGGGCCGTATCTCAGGCTTCTGAGGCGGTTCATTCCGCCGCTCGGGCCGCTTGACCTGTCGCCGATGGCAGGAATCTTCATACTTGTGTTCGGGGGACGACTCGTCCAAGCCGTTCTCGAACGGATCCTGTAGAGAGAAGGGAGAAGGAGTCATGTCCCTCACACCGATGTCCCTGACCCCAGTAGAAGTCCGACACCTGGAGTTACGCCGTGGGCTATTTGGGTTCCGCCGCGCCGGGGTTCGGCGGGCGATGGATGACATCGCCGACAGCTTCGAATCCGTGTGGCGCGAGCGCGCGGACCTCGCAGAGCGTCTTGAGACGCTTGAGACCGAACTTGCCCGACACGCCGAGGTTGAATCGCTGCTCCGGGCGACGCTGGTTTCCGCCGAGCGCGCCGCGCAGGATCTCAAGGAACAGGCTCGACGTGAGGCGGACATCATCGTCTCCGAGGCAAACGCCGAGTCGCGTCGTATCGTTCGCGACGCAATCACCGACAAGGAGCGCCTCCTCCAGGAAGCCCGTCGCGTCCAGGTGATTCTGCGGTCCACTCTCGAAGTCGTCGAGGAGTCGTTCTCTGGTTCGGCGTCGACGGTCGAGACCGCCGCCACCACGAAGCCAGTGCCGGCGGTCGACGAACCGCAAACGCAGCAGCTGGCGGGTTAGCGGCTCCAAAGACACGTCACTCGGCTTCGCGACCCAGGGCTATCCTGGAAGAGTGACGACCCCGACAACCCGCCTGAAGCTCCGTGTCTCGCCTGGTGCGCCCCGAAATCGTGTTGTCGGTCGCTACGGCGGCGCCTGGAAGATCAGGGTCGCCGCCGCTCCGCAGCGCGGGCGTGCGAACAGCGTTCTCGTCGAATACCTCGCTCGACGACTCGGGATCGCCTCCGCAAGCATCAAGGTGGTGTCCGGGTTGGCGGCGCGTGACAAGACCGTAGAGTTCTCCGGCATCGACCTGGACGAGGCAGAACGACGGCTGGCGATTGCGGAACTGGACGACCGGCCGTGAGCGAGCAGGCACAAACGACCGAGCCACCGCGCGCGCCAGAGGTGCGGGTGGGCTCGGCGACGAACGCGCTTCAACCGGTGGCGGGCGCCGAACGTCTACTGAGCGCAGGACCGATCCAGTGGCTCGCCCTCGCACTCGTTGCAGGTACGGCCGTCGCCGCGGATCAGCTGACCAAGCAGGTTGTTGCCCGCCAGCTTCTGGTCGGTGAGATCGTCGACATTGCCGGGCCGTTCTCAATCCACCACGTTCACAACTCCGGGATCGCCTTCGGCCTGTTCGCCGACTCCACAGCCGCTGTGATTCTGCTGACCTCACTTGCGGTGAGTGCGATGGTCGTCTTTTTCAGCCACTCGGCAGCACGACACCCCTTGCTCCCTGCCGCGCTGGGACTTCTCATCGGGGGAAGTATTTCGAACCTCATCGACCGCGTCCGGCTCGGATACGTCACCGACTTTCTGGCGCTCGAGTACTGGCCAAAGTTCAACCTCGCAGACTCGTTCATCGTAGTTGGTGTTGGGCTGCTGTTTCTCTCATTTCTTGCGTCCGATCGATCGAGCCCGCGTGTCGGAAAGACGCCGCTTAATCGTCCCTGAGTCGGCCGCCACTGTGCGGCTCGATGTCTGGATCGCCGCCGTGCCCGACGTCGGCTCGCGCGCGGACGCCGAGCGCCTCATCGCCGCTGGTCATGTTCTGGTTGAAGGCGAGCGACAGCCAAAAAGCCACCGACTCGAGGGTGGCGAGACGATCGACCTCACGTTGCCCGGGGCAGTGGAACTGATTGGCGAGGCTCTCGACATCGCGGTCATTTACCGCGATGAGCACCTCATGGTCGTCGAGAAGCCCGCAGGAGTCGTTACCCATCCCGCCGGCGGACATACAACCGGAACGCTCGTACACGGCCTTCTCCCACTCGGCGCTGCGGGTGGCGAGCCATCACGGCCGGGCATAGTGCATCGCCTCGACCGCGGCACGTCCGGGCTGCTCGTCGTCGCTCGCTCGGAGGCCGCGCACGGGCGGCTCACGGAGCTCATCCGTCAGCGGGGCGTCGAACGCTGCTACCTCGCCCTGGTGAAGGGCACTCCGCGTTCAAGGACAGGTCGGATAGACGCACCCATCGGACGTGACCGCACTCATCGCCTACGACGCTCGCTTGATACTGAGACTCCGCGCGAAGCGATTACGCGCTTTGAAGTCTCGCGAACGCTAGGCGAGCGTGCGCTTCTTGAGGTGAGGCTGGAGACGGGGAGGACGCATCAGATTCGGGTGCATCTTCAGGCGATCGAGCTACCGGTATGTGGGGATCCCGTCTATGGGGTCAAGGGTGATCTCGGGCTCGGGCGTCAGTTCCTCCACGCCCACCGGCTCGTCTTTACGCATCCATTCACCGACGAGCACCTCGACCTGGTTTCTGCGCTGCCGGCTGACCTTGAGAGCGCGCTCGCCACCGCCGAGGCCGCCGCCACGCTCGGTGGTTGACGCTAACTGGGCTAAACCGACCGCGGCCCGACAGTCGGTACCATTCCAGGGTTCCCATTCCTCCTCCCCGGCGGACACCGCGGACGGTGGTGCCATGGCTCAGATGACGAGACCCAGGTTCCGTTCGCTCCCGACCGGCGTTCTCTCACCCAAAACCGAAAGGACCTAACGTGGCAGTCGTCTCCATGAAGGAGCTGCTAGAGGCCGGCGTGCACTTCGGCCATCAGACGCGGCGCTGGAATCCGAAGATGAAGCGATTCATCTTCGATGAGCGCGGTGGCATCTACATCATCGATCTCCAGCAGTCGCAGGCGCTGCTCCAGGAGGCGCACGACTTTGCGCGCAACATCTCCGAGCGCGGTGGAACGATCCTCTTCGTCGGAACCAAGAAGCAGGCGCAGGATGCTGTGACCCAGGAGGCCCAGCGGGTCGGCATGCCGTATGTCGCGAACCGATGGCTCGGTGGGTTGCTCACCAACTGGCGCACGATCGCTGATCGGATCAGCTACCTCCAGGAGCTCAGACGGCTCAAAGAGGAAGGACAGCTCGAGCTGCTTCCGGCGAAGGAACGGATCACGATGTTGCATGAGCTCGAAAAGCTCGAGTCCAACCTCGGCGGCGTGTCATCGATGAAGCGTCAACCAGACGCGATCTTCATCGTCGACCTCAAGAAGGAGCAGCTCGCGGTGCGCGAGGCCAAGCGCCTTGGCTTGCCGGTGATTGCGCTCGTCGACACGAACTGCGACCCGGATGAGGCAACGCACATCATTCCAGGCAACGACGACGCGATTCGATCGTGCTCGTTGATCGTGCGAGCGATTGCGGACGGCATCGCAGCGGGACAGACCAAGGTGGCAGAGCCGGAATTCGTTGCACCGGTGGAGAAGGCCGGACGTGCGCCAAAGGCTCTGAAGTCCGACGCACCCGCCGAGACCGAAGCGGGCGAGGTGGCAGCAGAGGGCGCTGAGGAAGTGACGCCCGTTGCAGACATCGTGGTCGAGGTTGAGGCCGTCGACGTTGAGGTCTCGTCTGCCGAACCCGACGACACCACCTCGGGCGTTAAGGGCGTAGAGCCGACTGAGGGCGTCGAGCCTGATGCCGAGGTCACGGCCGCTGCGGACGATTCCGCCGCGACCACGGAGACGGGCGACACCGCCAAGCCGGCAGCTTGAGTAGCGCAACGTGAAACGAATCGAAGGGAAGCGAGAGAGGTGGACAAGACGGTGACGCAGATCAGCGCGAGTCAGGTCAAGGAGCTCCGTGAGGCGACAGGTGCGGGCATGATGGCCTGCAAGAGTGCGCTCCTGGAGACGGGTGGCGATATCGACGCCGCGCGGACGCTCCTGCGGGAGAAAGGGCTCGCAATGGCGGGTAAGCGCGCCGACCGGGCAACGACGGAAGGCATCGTCGGGTCGCTTGTCGAGGGCAGCGTCGCTTCAATCGTCGGTCTCGGCTGCGAAACCGAACCAGTCTCGAAGAGCGAGGCCTTCCAAGCCTACGGCGAGAAGCTCCTCCGCGCAGTCCAGGCAGACGGTGTTAGCGCGGTCGAGAGTCTCGATGCGGAGCGCGTCGAGCTCATCTCCCTCTTGGGAGAGAACATCGTCCCGACCGGAGCAACGCGCTACGAGGGTGGCGTGCTTGCCGCGTACGTTCATCCCCCCGCGAACAAGATCGGAGTGCTCGTGCAGCTCGAGGGCGGCTCAGCGGAGCTCGCTCGGCTGCTCGGGATGCACATCGCATTCGCTGCACCGGACTACACGACGCGCGACAACGTCCCCGCCGAGACGATCGAGGCAGAACGCCAGGTCTACTTGAACTCGGACGAGGTTCTCTCCAAGCCGGAAGCCGCACGTGAGAAGATCGTCAGTGGCATGCTCGGAAAACGCTTCTACGCGGCATCGCCTGGGGGCGTTTTGATCGACCAGGCTTGGATCCATGACGCGGCCAAGACCGTCGGCCAGGTGCTGGCCGATGCCGGCGCGTCGGTTACGGCGTTCGCGCGGGTTTCGGTCGCAGGGTCGTGAGCGCAGAGCCCGAAGGAACGGTGGTTGCGACGCCCGCGGGTGCCGCTCCGCCGTTCCGTCGGATCCTTCTGAAGCTGTCTGGTGAGAGCCTCATGGGAGACCGCGAGTACGGCGTCGATCCGCGAACGATGCAGCACATCGCGAGCGAGGTCGTGGCTGTTCATAACTCCGGCACAGAGGTCGCGATCGTTGTCGGCGGTGGGAACTTCTATCGGGGGATGAAGGCGGCGGCCGAGGGGATGGACAGGGCGACGGCCGACTACGCGGGAATGCTCGCGACCCTTCTGAACGCTCTCGCGCTTCAGGATTCACTGGAACGGCTCGGAGCCCAGACGCGCGTGCAGTCGGCGATAGCGGTCTCGGAGGTTGCCGAGCCGTATATCCGGCGACGGGCGATGCGCCATCTCGAGAAGCGACGGATCGTGATCTTCGCCGCGGGCACAGGCAATCCGTTCTTCACGACCGATAGCGCAGCCGCCCTTCGCGCACTTGAGATCGGCGCCGAGGCGATACTGATGGCCAAGAACGGGGTGAAAGGCGTGTACGACGGCGATCCGCACCTCGATCCAAACGCGCGTTTCCTCCCAGAGCTGACGCATCTCGAGGCCATTGAGCGCGGACTGCGGGTCATGGACACGACGGCGCTCTCTCTCTGTATGGACAACAACCTCTCGATCCACGTCTTCGAGCTCGCCGAAGGAAACGTGCGGCGAGTCGCTGCGGGCGAGCGGGTGGGGACGATCATCACGACGGCGAAGGAGATCTGAATGGGAGCGATCGAGGACTTCCTCATCGACTGCGAGCGGCGGATGGACACCTCCATCGAGCACACGAAGACGGAGTTCAACACCGTGCGCACCGGTCGAGCCTCGACCGCACTCCTCGACCGTGTGCTGGTCGACTACTACGGCGTTCCGACGCCACTCTCGAACATGGCGTCCATCAGCACGCCCGAGGCGCGCTTACTCGTCGTTCAACCTTTCGATCCATCGCAGATCAAGGCGATCGAGAAGGCGATCATGGAGTCCGATCTTGGGCTGACACCATCGAACGACGGCAAGATCATGCGGCTTCCTATCCCGTCGCTTACCGAGGAGCGCCGCAAGGAGCTTGTCAAGGTCGTGCGCCGGCTTGGCGAGGAGGGAAAGATCGCCATTCGAAACGTCCGTCGTGACGTCATGAAGCATCTTGAGGAGCTCGTGCGCAACAGCGAGGTCGGCGACGACGAAGAGCGCCGCGGCGAGAGCCAGGTGCAGAAGCTCACGGACGATCACGTCAAGCGGATCGACGACCTGTTGAAGCACAAGGAATCCGAGATCATGGAGGTTTGATCGCGTCTCGCGGTCAGACCTCCGGTAACGCGATGAGCACTCCCTCCACCAGTTTGGGGGACGTCCCACAAACCGTTGCGATCATCATGGACGGCAACGGCCGTTGGGCTGCCGGGCGCGACTTGCCCGTGGAGGCAGGCCACCGCGAAGGGACGCGCGCGCTTCGACGCACCGTCGAGGCGGCAATCGAGCTCGGCATCGGCTCGCTTGTCGTCTACGCGTTCTCAACAGAAAACTGGACGCGACCGGTCGAGGAGGTCGCGACGTTGATGACCATTCTCTCCGAGACAATCGATCGCGAGCTCCCAGACCTTGCCAAGCAAGGAGTTCGGACGCGCTTCATGGGTCGACGGGATCGGATTCCCTCGCAGCTCGTCGAGAAGATGGGGCAGCTTGAGGTCGCCACCGCGAAGCTCGACACGCTTGAGCTCTGGATCGCATTTGACTACGGCGGTCGGGCAGAGATTGTCGAGGCGGCACGACGACTCGCGGAGGACGGCGTCGCCGCCGACGAGATCTCCGAGTCCACCCTTACGGCTCGGCTTGCTGCACCGGACCTCCCCGACATCGACCTGTTGGTGCGGACGTCGGGTGAGCATCGCATGTCGAACTTTCTCCTCTGGGGTGCCGCCTACGCGGAGTTCGTCTTTACCGACACGCTCTGGCCTGACTTCGGTCTCCCCGAGCTTGAGGCAGCGGTAGCCGAGTTCGGGACGCGCAGTCGACGTTTTGGCGGACGATGAACCAACTCTGGTCACGCATCATCGTCGCCGCAGCGCTCCTTCCACTCGTCTGCGGATTGGTGTATCTGGGTGGTTGGTGGCTTGTAGGGCTCGCTCTCGTCGGCGGTCTTCTTGCGCTTCACGAGCTCTACACCATGGCCCGACCGCTGCGGCCCATCGTGCTGGGTGGCTTTGCCGGGCTCGCGCTCACGCTGGTTGGAGCACACATCGGCGGAGTGACCTGGCTTCTCGCCGGAAGTCTCTCGACGATCGCTTTGGCCTTCCTCGTGTTCCTCGTTGGCGGCGCGCGCCAGTCGGCGACGAGCGCGTTCGCAGTGACGACGTTAGGGGTCGCGTGGGTCGGTGGTGGGCTAGCGCACCTCGTCGTACTCCGAGACATCCCGGGCGACGGTCGACTGCTGATCTTCACCGTTCTCATCACGGTGTTTGCGGACGACACCGCTGCCTTCATCGTTGGGCGCTTGATCGGGCGACATCGAATGGCGCCCGTCATCTCCCCGGGAAAGTCGTGGGAAGGCTTTGTTGGGGGGACGCTTGCTGCCCTCGCGGTTCCCTTTTTCGCACTCTATGAGCAGGACGTCATCGACACCTGGGAGACGCTCGCGCTCGGGCTCGTGATTGCGCTGGCCGCGACCCTCGGTGATCTGTTCGAGTCGGCCGTGAAACGCGACCTCGGAATGAAGGATTCCGGGAAGCTGCTCGCGGGCCACGGCGGCGTCCTCGACCGCCTCGATTCGCTGCTCTGGGCGGGACCTGCCGCGTACTATGCCCTGCAGGCAATGGCATGAAACGCATCGCGTTACTCGGGGCGACCGGCTCAATCGGCCGCCAGGCTATGACGGTGATCCAGGCGCACCCTGAGCTTCAGTTGTGCGCCCTCCAGTCCGGCTCGACGCCGCTCGATGAGCTCGCGGCTTCGGTTGGACTCGACGACTTTCAGGTGGGTGGCAATCCAATTGACCTGCTGGAACGAACCTCTCCCGATGTTGTTCTCAACGCGATCGTGGGCTTCGCCGGCGTGCCCGCAACCCTCTGGGCGCTCGAGCACGGGGTTACGCTCGCGCTTGCGAACAAGGAGAGCCTTGTCGCCGCGGGCGAGCTTGCGCTGGCCGCGGCGGAGCGAGGAGGGGCCAGGATCATTCCCGTCGATAGCGAGCATTCGGCGCTCTTCCAGTGTCTCGAAGGGCGTGACCCCGAGACGGTTGCCGGGCTGGTACTCACCGCCTCGGGAGGCCCGTTTCGCGGTAGGTGCCGAGAGGAACTCGGCTCCGTGACTCTCGACGAGGCACTCGCACATCCAACGTGGGCGATGGGGCCCAAGATCACGATCGATTCGGCGACACTCGCGAACAAGGGGCTCGAGCTGATCGAGGCGCACATCCTGTTCGGTGTGCCGTACTCCCAGATTGAGGTCATAGTCCATCCAACCTCGATCGTTCATGCTCTGGTTCGCTTCCGGGACGGTGCGCTGCTCGCCCATCTAGGACTTCCCGACATGCGAGTGCCGATCTCGTTCGCGCTCACCTATCCCGATCGCGCGGCAACGCCCATCGAGCAACTCGATCTCGCAGCCGGTCTTACACTTGAGTTCGAGGCCCCCGACCTTGAGACTTTCCCACTCCTCGCGTTGGCGCGGGAGGCGGGCGAGCGAGGCGGCACCGCGCCGTGTGCCTACAACGCCGCGAACGAGGAAGCGGTTGCAGCGTTCATCTCCGGGCAGGTCGGCTTTCTCGAGATCGCTGAGCTCGTCGCCGAAGCTCTCGCAACGGGAAGCTGGCCCGCAGCGCGCGATCTCGATGATCTCGTCGAGGCCGACACCGAGGCACGTCGCGTCGTCGCACACAGGATGGCGATCACGTGACCTTCGCTATCGCCATCCTTGGCCTCGCCGTCCTGATCTTCATCCACGAGCTTGGGCATTTTGTCGTCTCGCTGATTCTCGGCATGCGGCCAAGGCGGTTTTACGTCGGTTTTCCACCCGCGATCTGGAGCGTGAATCGCAACGGCATCGAGTACGGCATCGGTGCTATCCCGCTGGGTGGATTCGTGAAGATCCCGGGAATGCACCGACCCGCGGTAGCCGACGTCGATGTTGCCTTCGGGCTTGCCTGCGATGAGGCTCCAGGGCTTGCCGGGTCGGTTGCACGGCTCCGGCAGTCGATCGCTGACGAGAACGGTGCCGCGTCTAGCTCAGCACTCTCGATTCTCAAAGATGCGATCGAAGGCAAGACCTTCTCGCCGGCAGCTCAGAAGGCCGTCGATCGCGGCGTCGAAGATATCGGCGATGCGCTAGGGCCCGACGCGTACTGGCGCGCGGCGACCTGGAAGCGGGTGGCGGCGATCGCTGCTGGTCCGATTGCGAACATCCTTCTCGCATTCGTCCTGTTCACGGGCCTGTTCATGAACGCGGGAGGTCCAGCAACAACGACGGTTTCCCAAGTGAACTCAGACGCGCCGGCGGAAAGCATGGGACTGAAGGCCGGCGACCAGATCGTCTCTATCAACGGCGTACGCCTTGAAGCGGATCAGATCGCCCCGACGATCAATAGCTCCGGCGGCGAGCTGCTGTCTGTGGTGGTTCGCCGAGATGGCCAGACGGTGCCGCTTCCGCCGACGCGCGCGGTGTTAAGCGACGGTCGCTACCGACTCGGATTTCTTTCCGCCAGCGAAGGGCTTGGTGTCCTTCCAGCCGCCAAAGAGGCTTGACTCCTCACCTGGGACGTGACCCGACAGATCGGCAACTCGCTCGGGCGACTTGTCACCGGTGACGGGCGGAAAGACATCTCGAGTCCGGTCGGCATCGTCCAGGGGTCGTCGGATGCGGCGAAGCAGGGAACGGGGAGCTTCCTCTTTGTCCTCGGGCTCATCTCCCTGTCGATTGCTCTGCTGAACCTGCTCCCGTTGCTCCCGCTCGATGGCGGCCATATTGTCTTTGCGATCGCCGAAGGCGTCCGCGGCAAGGTCGTCCGCAGGGAGATCTACGAGCGCGTCTCGATTGTGGGAATCGGAGTGGTGTTGCTGTTGTTCTTCATCGGCCTCACAAACGACATCTCGCGGTTTTCCTGACGCCTCGCGTCAGGAAAGCCCGTTTGGGAGATCGAGACCAAGCGCGATCGCGAGGCGCCCGTGGTATTCGGCTCTCGAGATCTCGATCGCGCCGAGGAGTTCCAGGTGCGGCGTTTGCCACTGGACATCGAGGATCCTGTCGGTTGGGTCTCCGGCCTCACGGAGGAGTTCGATGAGGCCGAGGAGTGCAGCCTTAGCGGCATTCGGCCGCCGTTGAAACATCGACTCGGCGGCGAAGAGCCCTCCAACGGCGACGCCGTACACGCCGCCTGCAAGCACGTCGTCGTCCCAGCACTCAACCGAGTGAGCCCATCCGAGCCGGTGGAGGGCCGTATACGCCTCGACGAACGACTCGTCAATCCAGCCGTGGGGGCGAGAAGGATCACCGCACCCGCGCACTACCTGCTCGAAGCTCGTGTCGACGCGTAGCTCGTGGCGCCCGCGCACTCGGCGCAGCGTGCGGGGTGAAGGTACGCCGAGCGCGATGACGCCGCGCCGCACCGGAGACCACCAACCGAGCGGAACTGAGGTCTCCTCGGGCGTCTCTGGAAGCCGCATCGGGAAGAGCCCGATGCGGTACGCGGAGAGCAGCGTTCCCGGCTCAAGATCAGCGCCGACCGCCCAGAGGTCGTGTGGGTGCTCGTCGGGCGCGAGGTCGAGCTCCCAGGTGCTTGGCGGCGGCTCGATGGGCATCGCACCATCCTGCCCGAGACGTCAGGCGGTACCCTGGACAGGGATGGCAAGCGACGTCTCACTCAACGTCGGCAACGTCACGATCGGGGGTGGCGCACCGGTCGTCGTCCAGTCGATGACTCTGACGAAGACGCACGATGTTGAGGCAACGACGGCGCAGATTGCGGCGCTGGCATCTGCAGGGTGCGAGGTCGTACGGGTCGCTGTCCCCAAGCTTGAAGACGCCGACGCGCTCCCTCGGATCGTGCGCCTGTCGCCGTTGCCTGTGATCGCCGATATTCATTTCAACGCCTCGCTCGCACTCAGGGCGATCGAGGCAGGAGTCGCTTGCGTCCGAAACAACCCCGGCAACAACGGCGGGCCAGAGAAGACCGCCGAGGTCGTGATCGCAGCAAAGCAGGCAGGGATTCCGCTACGCATCGGCGCGAACGCGGGTTCCCTCCCCAAGCATCTTGAGGAGCTCGCCCGCAAGGACGCAGCAGAGGCGCTCGTCGTCGAAGCGCTCGAGCAGGTCGAGCTGCTCGAACGCCTCGAGTTCCGTGACTTCAAGATTTCGGTGAAGGCTTCACACGTGCCGACGATGATCCGTGCCTACCGCATGCTCGCTGCCAGGGTTCCTTATCCGCTGCACCTCGGCGTGACGGAGGCCGGGACACCGTTCTCGGGCTCGATCAAGAGCGCCGTCGGGATGGGCTCACTCCTCATGGACGGGATCGGCGACACGATTCGCGTGTCACTCACCGCCGATCCTGTGCGCGAGGTGGAGGTCGCCTTCGAGATCCTCAAGGCACTGGGTCTACGAGAGCGCGGCCCGGTCATGATCGCTTGCCCATCATGCGGTCGCGACAACGTTGGAGTTGAGAGCCTTGCCACCGTCGTTGAGGAGCGTCTCAAGAACTACCCGCAGGCGTTCGAAGTCGCCGTCATGGGCTGCGCTGTGAATGGACCGGGGGAGGCCGGTGACGCTGACTTCGGAATTGCCGGAGGACGTGATGTCGGCTTCATTTACGCCCACGGCCGCGTCCTCAAGAAGGTGCCGTCGCCGACGCTGATCGACGAGCTCTTCGTTGAGATCGATCGGTGGCTCGACGGTGGCATGGTGCGCCCCAAGCGACTGAAGATGGCCAAGCCTGCGGCGCTCGCGATGGCCGAAGCAAGCCTGATCGCGCTCGATTGACGCGCATTCGCTCTCAAGTCGACGTCGTCCGCGGTCGATAGCCTCAACGTATGCGGCCTTTGCACGTCCTCTCCCTGCTGGCAGCTTGCGGTGCGCTGGCTGCAAGCGGCTGTGGCGGCGCCGAGGTTGCGGAGGTCGGGACGCTGCCAACCTCCGCCAGGCTTGCCCCAGCTGATGCCCTCGCCTTCGTCACGCTCAACACCGACGAGGGCTCAGCCCAGTGGCAGAAGGCCCAGAAGATCCTCGCGCTCTTTCCGAGTGCGCAAACCGCTGTAACAGAGGCCGTCGCCGACGCGCTGTCCGATGATGGGCTCGATTGGGCGAAGGACGTCGCACCGGCTCTCGGACCCGAGGTTGTCGTCGTTGTGACCGCTGACAAGAAGCCGGTGGTACTGACGAAGCCTGACGACACCGCGAAGCTCGAGGCGCTCCTCGCAAAGAGTGACCAGGCAGTTGTCCGAAGTGAGGTCGATGGTTGGACGGTCATCGCGGAGACGCAAGGCGATATCGACGCCTACGTCGCAGCCGTTGATCGCGGGACGCTCGAGTCGGTCGATGCGTTCGCACTGGCGATGGGATCGATGCCCGAGGAGACGCTCGCGCGCGGCTGGGTTGATGTGACGAGCGTCACCAAGAATCTCGCTGACGTCGTCGAGCAGAACGGCGGTGGGGCGATCCTCCCGCAGCTCGGCGTCGATGATGGGTTTGATCTCGGTGTTGAGTCGCTTGCTGCGGCGCTGTCGGCCGAGGACGACGGCATGTTCCTCTCGGTCGGCGTCAAGACGCCCAAAGGCGCAGGCGGCACCCGCTATGAGCCAAAGCTCTTCGCTCAGGTTCCGGGTGACGCTGTGGCCGCAATCTCCTTCGGTGGTTCGCAGGGGGCGTTCGACAAGCTTCGCGGGAGCGCCAATCTCGACGGGCTCTCCGAGCAGCTTGAGTCCGTCGCCGGTGTTTCACTTGACAGCCTGTTCGATGCCTTCTCGGGCGAGGGTCTGCTGTACGTCCGCAAGGGAGATGGTCTACCCGAGGTGACGGCGGTGCTCGCACCCGCCAACGCGGTGGAGACGTTTGCGACGATCGACAAGCTCATGCACAAGCTCGCAGGTCAGGTCGAGTCGTCGGTGACGACGGGCACGGAGGATGGCATCGCTGTCTCACGCCTGACCATCCAGGGCGCAACGGTCTCGTACGGGTTGCTAGACGACGACACACTGATCGTGACTATTGGCGAGGGCGCGATCACGGCCTTCCGCAGTGCCGGCGAAAAGCTTGTCGACTCTGAGGGATTCACGAAGGCAGCGGATCGAGTCTCCCTCGACAACCTGACCACTGGATTCGTGTTCGTCGATATCGACGGCCTGATCCCGTTCATCGAAGGTCTTGCTGGCCCCGACGCCGTCCCGGCCGAGGCTCGCGACGTACTAGGTTCCCTCGACTCGTTCATCCTCTCCGGGTCGAGCAACGGAGAGCTGTTGCAGGTCAGCGGGTTCGTCCGCACGAACGCTCGCTAGAGCAGCTAGACCCTTCGCCTCACCGGACAACGGAAGCGACCCGCGGTCGGCGCGTCTCGACTAGCCTTGGGATCCCGTGCTCCAACGCCAGTCCTCTCTGTTCATTCCAACGCTGCGCGATGATCCCGCCGACGCCGAGGCGATCTCGCACAAGCTTCTCGTGCGCGGGGGATACATTCGCCAGGTGAGCGCGGGTGTCTGGACATTCCTCCCGCTTGGGTGGAAGGTGCACCAGAAGGTTGTTCAGATCATTCGCGAGGAGATCGACGCGATCGGCGGGCAGGAGATGCTCTGTCCTGTGCTGACACCGTTCGAGCTCTGGCAGCAGACCGGCCGCGACTACATCGAGGAGATCTTCCGACTCAAGGATCGCAACGGCCGCGATTTCGTCCTACCGATGACCCACGAGGAAACGTTCACGTTCCACGCGCGGGAAATGCAGAGCTACCGAAGCCTGCCGCAGATCCTGTACCACTTCTCCGTGAAGGAGCGAGACGAGCCGCGTCCGCGCGGGGGGTTACTCCGCCTGCGCGAGTTCATCATGAAGGACTCGTATTCGTTCGACCGCGACGAGGAGGGACTCGATCGTGCATTCCAGGCGCATCGCGTGGCCTATGAGAAAATCTTCGAGCGTGCTGGTATCCACGCGGTCGGGGTCGAGGCGGAGTCGGGAATGATGGGCGGCAAGGAGTCGATTGACTTTCTCGCACCGTGCGGATCGGGCGAGAACACGCTGGTCACTTGCGAGAATGGCGACTTCGCCGCTGACCTCGAGGTTGCACGCGGCGTTCCTCGCGCACCTGTCTTTCCCGACCCTCTTGGAGCACCCGAGGAGGTTGAGACACCCGGCGCGACCACGATCGAGGCTCTCGCCGAGTACCTCGGGATCGATGCTGCTGCGACATCGAAGGCGATGCCTGTCACCCGCGACGACGGCGCGGTCGTGCTGGCTCTCATCCGTGGTGACGATCGCCTGGAGCCCAACAAGCTCGCTGCTGCGCTCGGAGCACCCACGCGCCCGTCCACACCCGATGAGCTTCAGGCGGCATTCGGCGCATCGGGTGGCTCCCTGGGGCCTGTCGGGTTCACCGGTGAGATCGTTGCCGACGAGGCGCTGCGGCAAGGGCAGTTCGTCGCTGGCGCAAACCGCGACGGATGGCATCTCCGCGGGGTCGAGGCGGGTCGCGACTACACAGCCAGCTTTGCTGATCTCCGCGAGTCGCGCGACGGCGATGCGTGCCCGACCTGCGGTGGCGTCCTTCGGTTCGAAACGGCGATTGAGGTCGGCCACATCTTTAAGCTCGGAACGCGTTACTCGGAGCCGCTCGGCGCCCGATTCCTCGACGAGACCGGCGTCGAGCGCCCGATCCTCATGGGAAGCTACGGCATCGGCCCAGCACGGATGATGGCCGCGGCCGTCGAGCAGAGGGGTGACGAGAAGGGCATCTCGTGGCCGGAGCGGCTCGCGCCGTACGACGTCCACATCGTCGCGCTGGCCGCCGGCAGCCCCGAGCTCGCGGAAGAGGCTGCAACGCTCGCAGAGGCGCTGAGCGACGATCGCAACGTGCTGCTGGATGATCGCGATGCCCGGCCGGGCGAAAAGTTTGCGGATGCCGACCTCATCGGCAGTCCGCTACGAATCACCGTTGGTAAGAAGACACTCGAGGACGGAGCGGTCGACGTACGCCGCCGGAGCGATGGCACCGATCTGCGTGTCCCGCTCTCGTCCGTGACCACGCACGTGAAGGGGAGCTAATGGCTGTCAAGAAGCGCGCCTACTCGAACGAACCACTCGGCCCGACGATCGAGCGGCTCATGGCAGAAACCGGCGTCACCTACCGGGCACTGGCTGAAAAGACCGGCCTGTCCGCCGGCTATCTCAACCACATTGTCCACGGCAATCGGCCGGTTCCCTCCAATGACGTTCTCGCCAAGCTCGGCAAGTCGCTGGGCGTCAAGGCAGACCACTTCCGCGAGGTCCGCGTCCGTGTAATCACAGCCAAGCTTGAGACGATGCCCGAGTTGGTTGAGCGGCTCTACAAGAAGCTTGCGTAGGGCACTGTCGCCTTAGGCGACAGTGCCTATGAGACACACGAACTGCCAGCCCTCGGCTCGCGGGCGTGGCGCAACCTGGCTCGCGCGCCTGCGACTCGGATTGGCCCGCACTCTACGATGCCGGAGGCGCTGTCGGCATGCGTAGGCGACTCCTTTCACCCACGTTGGGACTACTGCTGCTCTGGTTCGCAGTGGGGGCATGGCTGGCGCTCTGGTTCACGGGACGCGTCCGCGACTGGACGGTGATGACCGACGAGCTCCAGTACGTGAAGTTGGCGATCGCGATCGCAGAGAACCATTCGCCGCTACCGGAGCTTCACGGCACGTCGGTTTCGTCGCTGAACCAGCTGTACCCGCTGCTCATAGCACCGGTGTTCGGTGCGCTCCCGTCGCCAAGCGCTTTCCGCGTTGCCCATGTGCTCAACGCCATGGTCATGTCGAGCGCTGTTGTCCCCGTGTACCTGCTGGGGCGTCAGGTGCTCCCGCGCGTCTGGTCGTTCGCGGTGGCCCTGTTGTCGGTCGTCGTCCCGTGGATGCTGTTGGCCGGGTTCCTGATGACCGAGGTGGTCGCCTATCCGGTGTTTGTCTGGGCGATGCTTGCGTTTTACCTGGCGATCGTCGCTCCAAGCCTTCGACGCGACCTCCTTGCCGCATTGGCACTGGGCATCGCGATACTTGCGCGAACGCAGTTCGAGGTGCTCGTATTGGTATTGCCGGTGGCGATCCTCGGCCATGAGCTCGGTCTCGCGCTCAGCTCGGCCGGCCCGGCTCGCACATCGCGCAGGCTCGCCTCGGGGGTGGCGGAGGCGTTTCGCCGGCACACGCTGCTCGTGTCGCTGTACGTAACAGGCGCCACCGTTGCCGCGCTCGTCGCAGTCGTCGGGTCGGGCAGCAGGCTTCTCGGCGCCTACGCGGTGACTGTCGAGGATGGGTCGGTTCTCCCGTCGGACGTGTGGCTTGCGGCCGCCCGCCACGTCGACGTCGTCGGAATCGGCTCCGGATTGGTGCCCCTCATTCTCGGAGGTGGATGGATTCTCTCGGTGATTGCGCGAAGTAGGGATCGGCAGCACCGCGCTCTGGCGACGCTCTGTCTGGTCACCGTCGCGGCGCTCGCAGTCGAGACCGCGTCGTTCGACCTTCGCTTCGGGGGCGCCGCTGTGGTTCGCGACCGCTACCTCTTCTACATCGTCCCGCTCCTGCTCGTGGCGTCGGCGGCGGCGCTTGCGGATGGGGTGCGACGGCAAGTGGCGATCGGAGCCGCCGTGGTCACGGTCTGCTTTACCGCAACCGTTCCGCAGCTCGCGTTCCCGACGTTCACCGTCATGGGGGTCGATTCGCCCACAAGCGTCGTCAACGACTTCCTCGTCGAGCAGTCAGGCGCGCTCGGGACGGGGGTCTTCGTAGCCCTTGGGGGACTTCTTCTTGGCGCCGTGCTCGTGCTCGGTGTACTGCTGGTGCCACGAGTGCCGCTCGCGCTCCTGCTCTTCGCCGCCTTGCTCAGCTTCTCCGCCGTGACCCTCCGGAGCGGGGTTGACCGGGTGCTTGGGAGCACGAGCCTGAGCGGTCGCCCGATGGCCGGGCCGCCCGGGCTCGTGCTGGACTGGGTGGACGGTGTCCTTCCCGAGGGCGCGACCGCGGCGCTGATCCCCTTCCCGGTGTCCACTTCATGGGAAACGACCGCGATCCGCTGGTGGGATACCGAGTTCTGGAATCGGAGCATCACCACCGCCTACGTCGCAGCTGACCAGAACTTCGGCTTCACCCCCTTTCCTCGCCATGAGTTACGGGTCGACTGGTCGACAGGGGAGATCGGCGGCACGACCGATGCGCCGCCGTTCGTGGTCGCTGCGCCGGATGACTCCCGCTTCGGGCTCGCGGGGCGTCAGCATGCGGCCAACCTCGGGCTCGTCGTCTGGGCGGTTGATCGGCCCTATCACGCAGCCTGGGTGACCCGCGGTCTCGAGACGGACGGATGGTCGCGCCCCGGTCGTCCGGCAACGGTCCGGTTCTACGGCGGACGCGGCAGCGACCCGATTCTCGTCGATGTCCGGATCAGCCTTCGCGCGCCTAGCGACTCCTCGGCTCGGTACCGCATCGTCACCTCTACCGGCGCACGCGTCGTCACGTTGTCGGCCGGCGCCGGAGCGGACGAACACATGTCTGTGTGCATGTCAGACCTCTCCCTCACCGACGTCACCATCATCGCCCTCACCGGCACTCGCATCGAGGGCGCAGTCGTGGGGCCAGGGGTCAGCCGTCGCCGCACTGTCGGCGTCCGCCTCGGCCCGATCAGCGTTGAGCCAACGGATCGCGGCTGCGTGCCACAGCCTGTCCCTTCTTGATCGCATCGATCCGAGGTCGCTCACTCTCCGCACATGCCGGCCAGTGTTGCCTGTGTCCGTTGCCACTTGAGCCTCGGGACGCGAAGCTGGGGGAGAGCTGGGTGTCGGAACCGCGACGCTCGCTAGGATGGCCGGATCACGGGGCGTGGCGCAGCCTGGTTAGCGCGCTAGTCTGGGGGACTAGAGGTCCCGAGTTCGAATCTCGGCGCCCCGATCGAAAGGCCTGCTTTGCAGGCCTTTCTACGTCTTGCGCGACTCGCGCTCCCCGCAGGGTGTACTGAACACGATGGTCTCGTGCGCGCCGTCCTCGTCCTCGACGAGGAGGCCGTGCCAGCCTGTGGTTCCCGATCCCCGCTCACCGCACGAGAGGCATGCGAGTCGGCCAGGTGCTGTGGTTTCGATCAGGTCGGCCATCCCTCGCGCTATTTCACTGAGACTCGGCGGAAAGAACCCCTCGCGGCTGAAGTACACGAG
>JANNQQ010000311.1:0-8431 GCA_031400835.1 Actinomycetes bacterium
AATAGCTGAGTGAAAGGAGGCAATCTTAGAATGAAGTTCGTTTGGTCTCATGGATTTTGGGACTGCGCAGGGCGGTGCGGTACCTCCAGGGTGGAGCGAAGAAACGGGCCACGAGCGTAGCGCACAGCGGTCGCGCCGGGCCTGCCGGGAACGCACCCACGAGCGCGGAGGACGGTTCGCCGTACGGGGTAAACGGCAACCGCGGGGCGTTCCTTCTCGAGAGGCTTCTACACTCGCGGGTGTGGAGCGCTTTGATGTCCTCGTTGTCGGTGCGGGCCCCGCCGGATCTGCTGCGGCGGTCCACCTCGTACGAGGCGGGGCGCGGGTCTTGCTCGCCGAGCGGGCGCAATTTCCGCGCGACAAGCCTTGCGGTGGAGGACTAACGGGTCGCGCATTGCGACGGATCCCAGTGGATCCAACCCCTGTCGTCGAGCGCATCGTCGATCGCTTTTCGCTGCGGCTCGGATTTGGCTCATCGTTCACCCGTACCCATTCGGAGCCACTGATTGCCATGACGCAGCGACGGCGGCTCGACGCGTTCCTTGCAGCGGCTGCGGCTGAGGCAGGTGCCGATCTCCGGGAAGGCACGAAGGTCGATGAGCTCGAGGCCGATACGACCGGCGTGACCGCGCGCGTTGGCGGGACACGCGTGCGCGCAGGAGTCTGCATCGGCGCGGATGGCGCGAATGGCATCGTCGCCCGAGCGGCAGGGATCGAAGCGGTCATCGTCCACGGAGTTGCGCTCGAAGGAAACGTTCCGCTCACCGCGCTGACGATCCCTGAGCTCGAACACACCGCGGTGATCGAGCTTGGAACCGTGCCGGGCGGGTACGGGTGGGTGTTCCCGAAAGGCGATCACGCGAACCTTGGCGTGGGTGGCTGGGGCGACGAAGGCCCGCGCCTCCGCGCGCACCTCGACCGGCTCGCGCGAAGCCACGACGTAAAGCCGGGACTGCTGACCGAGGTACGGGGTCATCGCCTCCCGATGCGCCGCCCAGGGAGCAAGGCCCAGCGAGGCCAGGTGCTCCTCGTGGGGGATGCGGCTGGGCTGGTCGACCCACTCTCCGGCGACGGGATGTATGAGGCCTTCGTATCCGGGCAGCTCGCGGCCGAGGCGATTCTGGCGGACGCGCTCCCGACCTACACTGCGTCGCTGGCCGCTGCGCTCGATCGTCACGCCAGCGCCTCGTGGGCGGCGAAGCGCGCGCTCGATCGGCACCCCCGCCTCGTGTTCGCAGCCGCTCGCTCGCCCGGCGTTTTCGGCGCGGTCGCGCGCATTCTCTGCGGCGAGCTTGCCCACCCAGCCGACGCCGGTGGGCTTGCACGAGGGCCGCTGCGACTGATTGCGCGCCTCGCGCGCTAACGAACGGCGGGGTCGACGAGCGGCCCTCGGCGGCGGTGGCGACTGCCCCGATCGTGAGCGTGCCCCCGATGGGTGGCCCAAGCGCCTCGAAGTCGAGTCGCCGGACGGGCAGCTGTCGACGACAACCCGCTCGAAGCAAGGAGGCTTTGGAGCTAAAGGAGGGGGTGGTACCTGCCGATCCCTCGTTTGAGATGGATCTCATCGACCTCCTCACCGCGGCCGTCGGCTCAGGCGCCAGCGATATTCACCTCAAGCTTGGTCAGCCGCCCGTGATCCGGTTGGACGGCGAGCTCGAGCCGATGCAAGGCTGGGGCGCCCTCGGAGAGCACGATCTCATCGAGGTGCTGGACAACGTGACCGAGATCTCGCCACGTCGCCGCGAATCGTTCGACGAGCATGGCGATCTGGACATCGCTTTCTCCCATCCGACCCTGCCGCGGTTCCGCGTGAACGGCTTCCGCCAGCGGGGCGCAACCTCATTCGCTTTCCGCGTGATCCCGAGCGTGATCCCGAGCTTTGAGGAGCTTGGGCTCCCGCCGGGGGTAACGCGACTAGCTCAGGAGCATCGCGGTCTTGTCCTCGTCACCGGTCCCACCGGTTCGGGTAAGACGACAACGCTCGCGTCGATGATCGATCAGATCAACCGTCAGCGCCGCCAGCACATCGTGACCGTCGAAGACCCGATCGAAATCCTCCACCCCGACCGCAACTGCATCGTCAACCAACGTGAGGTTGGGTTGGACACGGCGAGCTTCGAGCAGGCGCTCCGCCGCGTACTCCGCCAGGATCCCGACATCATTCTGATCGGTGAGCTTCGCGACACCGAAACGGCGCACACTGCGCTTCAAGCGGCCGAGTCAGGACACCTCGTCTTCTCCACGCTGCACACGATCGATGCTGCTGAGACTCTCGGCCGCATGATCGAGTTCTTCCCGGCAGCGAAGCAACCCCAGATCCGCTCCATCCTCGCAGGCACGTTGAAGGGCGTCATCAGTCAGCGTCTCCTCCCGCGCGCGGGTGGCGGGCGCGTCCCGGCGATCGAGGTGATGGTCACCAACGCACGCATCCAGGATCTCATTCGCGAGAACCGATCGGACGAGATCGTCGACGCCGTCGAGGCGGGCGAGTTCTTCGAGATGCAGTCATTTGCACAGGCGCTCATCAAGCTCGTCATCGGAGGAACGGTCGATCGCGACGTCGCGGCCAATGCATCGACAAACAAGCACGACTTCCTGGTTGCCCTCGAGCACGCGGAGAAGGAACAGCGGGCCGAGCAGCACGAAGCAGAACAGGCTGCGAGGGTCGCCGCGGAAGGCAACGGCGCCGAGAACTTCAGCCCGCTCGGCACCGGTCTCCGGTAGACCCCTCCTCCGGCTCTGCTTGACTGGGGCCATGACCGAATCCGCACACACGCGGGCCAAAGCAGCGCCCTCGTCTCGCACGCGTGTTCGTCGCATCAACGAGCGCGGGCGGTATGACCGCGAAACGGTCGACGCGATCCTCGATGCTGGCCTGATCGCACACCTCGGTTTTGTCGATGACGGGCAGCCGTTCGTCATCCCAACGCTGCACGCACGGATCGATGACCACCTCTACGTTCACGGATCGTCGGCGAGCAGAACGCTGCGGCACCTCGCCGAAGGCATCCCTGCATGCGTGACTGTGACGCTGGTTGACGGAATCGTTCTTGCACGCTCCGTCTTCGAACACTCGATGAACTATCGCTCGGTGGTAGTTCTCGGGACCGCGACACCCGTCGAAGGCGCCGACGAGAAGAATGAGGCGCTCAAGGCGTTCACCGAGAAGCTGCTTCCCGGCCGCTGGGGTGACGCGCGCGTGCCAACCGCGACCGAGCTCAAGGCAACCAGCGTCCTTCGACTCCGACTCGACGAGGCGTCGGCGAAGGTCCGAACGGGCGGCCCTGGGGACGGCGACTCCCCCGATGCCAAGCTCGACGTATGGGCCGGACACATCCCCCTGGCCGTCGCTGCCTTGGAGCCGGTACCCGATCCGGCGTTACGCGACGGGATCGAGCTACCGGAATACGCGTGGAAGTTCCTGCGCCCGGACTCCACCCAGTAGCGACAATGGACAACGTGGAGAGCAAGCACGGACGACCTGGTTTTGACACCGTCGTCATGAAGTTCGGCGGCTCGTCGGTCGCCGATCCCGAGAAGATCAAGCTCGTCGCACGCCGCTTTGTCGATGCCCAACGACGTGGGCTTCGCGTGGTCGGCACCGTATCGGCGATGGGCAAGACGACGGACACGTTGATCTCGCTGGCCGAGGCCGTCTCGGATGTCCCTGACCCCCGCGAGCTCGACATGCTCCTGTCGACCGGCGAGCGGATCGCCTGCGCACTCGTCGCAATGGCGATCAACGATCTCGGCGAGGAGGCAGTCTCACTGACCGGCTCGCAGGCCGGCATCCTCACCGACAACGCCCATAACAAGGCGAAGATCCGCGAGATCCGGGCAGATCGCGTTCGCGCCGCACTCGATGACGGGAAGATCGTTCTCGTCGCCGGGTTCCAGGGGTTCTCGCGCGACACGATGGACGTCACCACGCTCGGCCGGGGTGGAACCGACGCGACCGCGGTGGCACTGGCCGCCGCCCTCGGAGCCGCCTGCGAGATCTACTCGGACGTCCCTGGCGTCTTTACGGCAGATCCACGAATCGTCCCTGAGGCCCGCAAGCTCCCGGTCGTGTCGTACGAGGAGATGCTCGAGATGTCGGCGTCAGGCGCGCAGGTTCTAATGCTCCGCGCGGTCGAGATCGCCCGCAACCATGGCGTTCGCATTCACGCCCGCTCCACGTTCTCGGACGAGGAGGGCACCTGGGTTCAGGAAGGAGGAACGATGGAGCAGCCGATTGTCTCAGCAGTGACCCAAAGCGAGCACGACGTCGTGTTCACGCTGACAGGTATTCCGGACCGTCCAGGCGTGGCGGCAATGATCTTCGATGTGGTCGCAGCCGCGCAAGCCAACGTCGACACGATTATCCAGAACGTCGTGCATGGGAACGCAGAGATGTCATTCTCCGTGCCAGCGGAGGATGTCGCGGCGACGCGCGGAGCGCTCGAGAGCACGAAGGCGGAGCTCGGCCAGTACACGGTCGAGGAGAACCACGATCTTGGCAAGGTGTCGCTGATCGGGGCCGGCATGCGCTCGCATCCCGGCGTGGCGGCCAAGATGTTCCGGACGCTTGCAGACAACGGGATCAACCTCCAGATGATCTCGACGTCACCGATCAAGATCTCGTGCATGATCGCCCAGGCGGAAATCCCGAACGCCGTGCGCGCGCTGCACCGCGCCTTCGAGCTCGAGAACGAGCCGATCGTCGAGCCGTAGGTGGCTGGAGTGGCCGTGGAAGAAGGCAGACGCCGCTAGCCGCCGAAATCAGCACCGATGGCGCTGTCGGATCGAACCGTGGACGCGTTGGTGGCGGGCGCCGTCGGCATGGGCTTCGTCGTCGCGGCACGGTGGGGACTCGCGTACACGTTCACCCGCTACGAGCGGCGCCTCGCAGGTCGCGACCCCGACGGCGCCGCGCGGCGGCGGACGACGCTCGGCTTCCTGCGGAAGGTCATCGTCGCGATCATCGCGGCAATCGCCGTCTGGAACGTGCTGTCGCTGTACGACGCCACCTCAGAGATCGGCACCGCGATACTCGCCTCGAGTGCCGTTCTCGCACTCCTCGTCGGCCTGGCGTTCACGACACCGCTCTCCAACCTCGGCTCTGGGCTGCTGGTCGTCTTCGCCCAGCCGCTGCGGCTTGGCGACCGTGTGACGGTTTCCGACCACACGGGATTTGTCGAAGAAATGAGCCTCCTCTACACGACCCTCGTGACCGACGATGCCCGACGGGTGTTCATCCCGAACAGCCAGTTGACGGCATCGACCATCGTCAACCGCACGATCCGCGATCCGCGGCGTGTTGTCAGCGCCGCATTCCCCATCCGGCTCGGCGCCCCAGTTGGGCAGGCCCGAGAGATCCTCACGCGCGCGTGTCGTCTGCCGGGCACGCTGGATGACGAGCCGCGCGTGCTCGTCGGTGAGCTGAGCGAGAACGTGGTGTGGCTGAACACCACCGTATACGCGTCACTCGATGCCGACGTCGCGCAACTCGGCAGCGAGCTCCGCGAAACCGGATTGGCGGCGCTCGCGGCGGCGGGCCTCCTGCCTTCGGCCGCCGCCGCGTAGCTCGCTAGACGCAGTCGCGCAGCGCCTGCGCTTCGGGAAGCGATTCGAGCTTCTTCAGCGTGTTGTTCTCGATCTGGCGGATGCGCTCGCGCGTGACGCCGAACTCGCGTCCGACCTCTTCGAGGGTTCTCGGGGGTTGACCGCAGAGGCCGTACCGGAGTTCGATCACCTGGCGCTCGCGGACGGGGAGCGCTGCAAGCACGACGTCGATATCACCGCGCCGCAGAGTGAGCGACGCCGTGTCGAATGGAGATTCGGCTGATGCATCCGGCACGAAGTCACCGAGCGCAGAGTCGTCCTCTTCTCCAACGGGCTTTTCGAGAGAGACCGGCTGCTGTGCCATCCGCAGAATGTCCCTGACCTCGTCGACGGTCATATCGAGCTCGTCGGCAATCTCCTCGGGCCGCGGGTCGCGACCGAATCGCTGCACGAGCTGGCGCTCGATGTGCACGACCTTGTTGAGCTTCTCAACCATGTGCACCGGGATCCGAATCGTGCGGGCCTTGTCAGCGATTGCACGCGTAACCGCCTGACGGATCCACCAGGTTGCGTAGGTCGAAAACTTGTAGCCCTTGCGGTAGTCGAACTTCTCAACCGCTCGGATCAGCCCAAGCGAGCCCTCCTGAATCAGGTCGAGGAACGACAGGCCACGTCCGAGGTACCCCTTGGCGATCGAGACCACCAACCGAAGGTTCGCCTCGATCATGTGCTGCTTCGCCGACGGGTCACCACGCTCGATGCGCTTTGCGAGCGTCACTTCCTGATCCGCGGTGAGCAGCGGCACCTTGCCGATCTCGCGGAGGTAGAGCCGCAACGAGTCGAGCGACGGTTCGACGGTGAGGTCCAGCTTGGGAGGCGCGACCTTGGCCTCCTCCTCTGGGACGACCGGGGCCACTTCGAATGGCAGCGACTTGTGCTGCTCGCCCTCGACCAATTCGATCGAGTGCTCGATGACATACGCAGTGAAGTCCTCGATTTGCTCCTTGGTGAGCTCGACGTCTTCAAGCGCGGTCGTGATCTCGTCGTACGTCAGAAAGCCCTTTTCCTGCCCGTGTTCGACGAGCTTCTGGAGCTCCTCGACTTCGGGGAGAGCGATATCGACCGAGAGCATTGACCCCTCTTTCTCCTACGCGGTTGACGGGTTGACCACCGACTGCGCGGAACACCGAAACTCCCCTAGCCCCGGCCCCCGATCTCTCAGGCGCCGAATCCTATAGGGCGATGTCCAATTTGGACAGGGTTCGAACGAAACCGTGTCGCGATGAGACTCACAGCCGCGTCGCTCTCGTGGAGTAGCTGGCCCAAGGTGGGCAGGAATAACCGTCTTCGGAGAACGCTCAGACCACGAGCGCACCGACAACCTCACCGCGACTGTTTTTTACTGAGACATCGCCGAGATCGTCTGTCTCGATACCAAGCCGGCCAAGGAACGCGGCGAGCGCCGGGAGGATGGCGCGGAAGGCGCCATCCTCGACCTTGAGGGCAACTCCTACTCCTTCCGGTGAGACCGCGCAGAACAGGCCCTCGGCTCCGCCCTTCGCAACCCAACCCGAAAGCGTTTTGATGAGCCTCGCATCGGCAGCGATCGGCCCTCGAAGAAGATCCGGGTGTGCGCGCATTGCGTCGATCGCCCGCTGGCCACCATCGAGTTCGGGGAGTCGCGCGAAGAGGCAGGCCGTGCGCTCGAGGGTGAGAGCGAACGTCGGCACACCGCAGCCGTCCCGCGCCGCTGGAATCGCCAAGACATCCAGCTCTGCCGCCGAAGCGATTTCGGAGAGCATCGCCTGCTGGCAGGGGTGGTTCGCCTCGCTATAGCCGTGGCTCTCCCACCCGCACGTGCGGCAGAGCGCGAGAAACCCCGCATGCTTGCCCGAGCAGGTGTGCCCGATCCGTGTGGGCTGCGGTCCAGTCTCGAGCTCGTCCTCGCCGGCCGGAGCGAATGCGAGCAGCTCGCGAACCGCCTCCAGCTGATCGCGAGACCCGAGATGCGAAGCGCACGCGATGGCAATCAGGCGGTCTGGGACCTCTGGCCGAGCGCGGATCAGCGGCAGCGCCTGGAACGGCTTTGCGGACGAGCGCAGGTAGCTGACAACTCCTGGATCACCGGCCTGCTCGACAACGACACCGCGCTGGTCAACCGCAACGGCGTGCACCACGTGTCGCGCTTCCACGACGTCGCCACGGGTCGCAAGTACGCTGATGGGATCGGGCACGCGAGAAGCCTATGAGATCGCTCTCGGCAGGGCATGACCTACCCTACGCCGTGGGTTCCTAGTGCCCGAGCTCCCTGAGGTCGAGGCGTGGGTGAGAGAGCTCGATAACGACGTCGGTCGGTCACCGATCGCGAGCGCGAGACCCGAGCACATCGCAACCCTGAAGACGTTCGACCCACCACTCTCGGAGCTTGTCGGCAAGAGCTTTGCGGGCGCCCGCCGCCGGGGCAAGAATCTGCTCTTCCCAGTCAGCGATGGGTCGATGATCGTCCGCGTCCACCTGATGAGCGCAGGGCGAATGCGCTACGTGGCGGCTGGAGGCAAGACGCCCAAGACCTGCATGTTCCGGATCCGGTTCGAGGACGGCAGCGAGCTCTTCCTCACCGAGGCGGGGAAACACCGCCGCGCGGGCGTGTGGCTTCTGCGGCCCGCGGCGCTCGATGAGGAACTTGCGCACCTCGGCCCCGATGCGCTTGAGATCGACGCCGACCAACTCGCGACGATCCTCCGCAATGAGCGTCGACAGCTCCACCCGCTGTTGCGCGACCAGCGTGCGCTTGCTGGCATCGGGCGAGCCCATTCAAACGAGATCCTCTGGCGCGCGAAACTCTCACCCTTCCGCCTGTCGCCCGATCTCAGCGACGACGAGGTTG
>JANNQQ010000312.1:0-5032 GCA_031400835.1 Actinomycetes bacterium
CCCGCGACCGCGCCCTTGATCGGTACGCCCGCGTCCATCAGCGCCAGCGATCCGCCGCAGACCGTCGCCATCGAGCTCGACCCGTTGGATTCGAGGATGTCGCTGACAAGACGGCTCCGCGACCTTGACGTCAGACTCGAGCTTGGATTGCAGGAGTCGGCTCGCTCGGCCGTAGCGGCGGGATATGGGATCACGTTCATCTCGCGGGCGGCAGTGGAGAGCGAGCTTGCGAGCGGGACGCTTGTTGAGGCACGTGTAGACGGATTCGATGCGCGCCGAGAGATCTCACTCGTCCGCGGGACAGGGCGCATACCTACGCGCGTTGCTGAGGCCTTCATCATGTTCGCCCGCGAACGCGTCGCGCCCTGAGCGCGGAGATACGCTTCGGGGCCGGCTCGCTACGCCAACTTGGTGAGGTGTGCGACGTCCTCGAGATCCGGCGGCCGCTTCTCGTCGCAACTGCCCGTGGCGCGAGAAGCGCTGTGGGGTTGTCGGTCGTAGGTGTGTACGACGGGGTCAGGCCCCATGTTCCCATCGAGACGGTTCGCGCGTTGGCCGCGCTTGCCGATTCGCTCGACGCCGATGGGCTTGTTGCGCTTGGTGGCGGGAGTACGATCGACACGGCCAAGGCAGCGGTGGCGGGGCTTGTAGAGACGAGGACCGACAGTTCGGTCAGGGTCATTGCGGTGCCAACCACGTACGCCGGAGCTGAGTGGACGCCCTTCTTCGGGGTCTTGCTCGGCCCGGGTGAGAAGGGCGGCGGGTCAAGCGAGGCGGCACGTCCCGTTGCAGCGATCTACGACCCCGAGCTTACGCTTGAGCTTCCGCTCGAGGACACGGTTGGAACAGCGATGAATGCGCTTGCCCACTGCGCCGAGGCGTACTACCACCCAGCTGCAACAAACCAGGCCGCGCGTCACGCCGACACCGGAGCCACTGCGATCGGCTACGCGCTTCCGCTCGTTGCGGGAGACCCGTCAGGGATCTACGGGAGGACGCGCCTCCTGGAGGGTGCCATGCGAGCGGCAGAGGCTCTAGGCGCATCCGGACTCTGTCTCGCACACGCGATGGCGCAGGCCGTCGGTGGCCGCTACGGCATCCCCCAGGGCGCGGCGAACGCGGTGTGTCTCCCGGTCGCTGTGCGCTTCAACCGGGAGGCTGTCCCCGAGGCGATTGCGAGGTTCGGTTCCGCGCTCGGCGTCGATGATCCAGCAGCACGGTGCGAGGAGCTCGCGGCCCTCGGTGGCTTTGCCCGACTCCGTGATCTCGGCGTGCCCGAGGAGGATCTTGGTGAGCTTGCGGCGGCCACCGCAGAGCGCGCCGGGACACGCGCGAACCCGCGGTCGGCAACCGCTGCTCAGATCGCGGAGCTGTTCGCCGAGGTCTGGTAGTTAGACGCTTGAGGCGGGCTTCGCGGCGTGCGACGAGGCGCCGACGACGCGACGAAGGCTGACCAGGCCAACGACCCCACCGCCATCGTAGAGGACGGGCAGATGTCGAAACCCGTGCTCAAGCATGGTCTGAGCGGCCTCTTCGACATCGGTGTCTGCGGCCGCGGTGATCGGATCGTCCGTCATCCACTGCCGAACACGTGCTTCGCTCGTGTGGACGCGCTCGGCCATCGCCTTCAACAGGTCACGCTCGGTGATGATCCCGATCAGGCGGCCAAAGTCCTTGACGACCGCGGCGCCCATGTTGAGCGCCGTCATCCGCTCGGCGACTTCGCCCAGTGTGTCCTCGGGAGCAACCTCGATGAGCTCGGGGCGCATGATGTCGGAAAGCGTCGGCATCGAGCCGCCCAGTTTACAACGTCGGCTGCGCATTGCGTGGTTCCGATGCGGTTAAAATAAGCAGAGCTAATCTGAGAGATTAGGAAGTCGCGTCACGCTGATAGACTTGAGGGAATGGCAGAGGCCTCCGCTCTCGATGTTCTTGTCGTGGGTTCCGGCGCCGCCGGCCTTGCGGCTTCGGTCGCCGCGGACCGCGCCGGGGCACGCGTGGGTATCGCGACCAAGACCACACTTCAGGCCAACAACTCGTCGAAGGCGCAGGGCGGAATCCAGGCGGCCTTCGGTGAGGACGACTCGCCTGACCTCCACGCCGAGGACATCACGCGCTCGTCGCATGACACGGCCGACCCGACGTTGGTCGCGGCTCTCACAGGAGATGCTGGCTCTGCGATCCATTGGCTTGAGGAGCACGGATGCGCGTTCACCCGTGAGAACGGGGGTTACCGCCTCGCGCGGTGCGGTGGCGCGTCGCGTAAACGCCTCCTCCAGGTCGGAGACAGGACAGGGCATGCAATCACCAAGGCGCTCCGAGAGGCGCTCGAGACAGGAACGGCGTTGGAACTGCCCCACCATGCGCTCACGGCCATCGAGCCGACCGAGGCCGGCTGGCGCGCGACGTTCGAGACCCCCGAGGGCTCGCGGTCGCTCAACGCGGGCTCGATCGTGCTCGCGGCGGGCGGTCGCTGTTTCGCCGAAGCCGAGAGGCGTGGCGAGCTATCGACCAACCACCCAAACGCGACGGGTGAGGTCACCGGGATCGCGGTAGAAGCAGGTGCTGCAGCGCGCGACCTCGACGCGCTCCAGTACCACCCCAACGGCGGCGCCTGGCCCGCGACCATGCAGGGATACTCGATCCCCGAGACGACACGCGCCTACGGGGCTGTCCTCAGGAACGCCGACGGCGAGGAGTTCACTGACTCGCTCGGTCCGCGAGACGTTGTCTCGCAGGCGATCGTCGACGAGGTGGACGCGGGTCGAGGCGTTGAGACTCCGGACGGGCGACCCGCCGTGTGGCTCGACACGACGCGCATCTCGGAGGCAGACGCTGACGTCTCGCTCCCCTACATGCTTCGCCGGTTTCGCGGCGCTGGCATCGATCCGCTTAACGAGATGCTCTACACATACCCTGTTCTGCACTACCAAAACGGCGGTCTGGTCATCGACACCTCCGCCGAAACCACGCTTGAAGGGGTCTTCGCCTGCGGCGAGATCGCAGGTGGCACCCACGGACGAAACCGGATGATGGGAAACTCCCTGCTTGAGTGCGTCGTGTTTGGACGGCGCGCCGGTCGGGCAGCAGCAGAGAAAGCGAGCTCATGACGACGATCACGACCACGAACCTCGCCCAGGCCGTTACGGACGCTGCGGCTCATCTTTACGTCTGGGCGCTGAAGGACATCCCGCAGGACCTGCGCGACGCTCTCGCGCGGGCGAAGGATCGCGAGACCTCGGTGACGGGGATCCGCATCCTCGAGACGATCCACCGCAACGTCTCGATCGCAGACGAGCAGAAGAACCTCGTCTGCCAGGACACCGGAATCGCCGTCTACTACTGCCGTGTCGGGGAGCACTTCCCGCTCCATCCCGCGCACATCTACGCGAGCCTCAAGAGTGGCACGGAGCGCGCGACCATCGATCACCCGTTGCGGTCGAACACGGTGCACGTGCTGACGCGAGAGAACACCGGCCAGAACGTCGGCTATCGCGTCCCCATCGTCCACTGGGACTTCATTCCGGACTGGGGACGGGCTCGACGTGAAATGCGTCCCAAAGGGCTCCGGCTCGGAGAACATGACCTTCCTGAAGATGCTCGTTCCCGCCGACGGGATAAAGGGGATCAAGAAGTTCGTACTTGAATCCATCGTCGAGGCCGGCGGGAAGCCCTGCCCACCCGGGATCGTCGGGATAGGGCTCGGTGGCTCGGCCGACTATGCGATGCATCTCGCGAAGGAGGCGATCGCCCGACCGGTTGGGAGTCGCAACGCCGACCCACTCGTCGCACAGCTCGAGGATGAGCTGTACGACCTTCTCAATCAGACAGGGATCGGCCCGATGGGTCTTGGTGGTGACGTCACCGTGCTCCAGTGCCACATCGAGCACGCCGACACCCACATGACCTTGAACCCTGTCGCGGTGAACTATCAGTGCTGGGCTGCACGTCGAGCGTCCGCTCACATTGGCGCAGACGGCAGCATCGACTTCGATCGGGAGTTCTGAGATGGCGGTGCACGAGGTCACGTTCCCGATCACCGATCCCGCCGAGATCCTCAAGCTCCGAGCGGGAGACGAGGTCACGGTACAGGGTCACATCATCGGCATTCGCGATCGCACGCAGATCCGCATCTTCGACCAGGGCATCGAGCCGCCAATGGATCTCTCCGGCGCGTTCCTGCTTCACACCGCTCCGGGCGTACGGAAGCTCGGGCCTGGCCGCTACGAGAAGGTGTGCATCGGCACCACGACCAGCGCGCGGATGGTGCGGTTCACCGAAGGGCTTGGCGCGCAGTACGGTGCGCGCGCGATCTGCGGCAAGGGTGGCTTTCCCGATGTTGCGATCGAGCCGATGCAACGGCTAGGGATGGTCTACTTCGCGATCGTTGGCGGCGCAGCGGCGCTCGAGACGACGCAGATCGAGGAGATTGAAGAGGTCGCCTGGGAAGAGCTCATGCCCGAGTGCCTCTGGAAGTTCCGCGTCAAGGACTTCGGCCCGCTGATCGTCGGGATCGATGCGCATGGGAACTCGCTGTATCGCGAGGTTCAGGATCGCGCAAAGCTCAAGCTGGAGGAGCTCTTTGCCTCACTCTGAGGATGGTGGCTGGCTTGGCGTCCCTACGCGTCCCGGGAAGCCCCGCGAGGTCGGGCTCACGCACGTCATGGACAAGGGTCTCAACCTGCGCGACATCGAGGGGATGTTCGATACCGCTGGCGACTACGTCGACATCGTGAAGTTCGGCTGGGGCACGAGCTACGTCACGAACAACCTCGAGAAGAAGATAGCGCTGTATCGGTCGTTCGACACCCCCGTCGTGTGCGGCGGTACGTTGTTCGAGGCGGTCTACGGCCGCGGGAAGATCGACGAGTTCAAGTCGTGGCTTGTCGAGAAGCAGTTCTCACACGTCGAGATCTCGGATGGGACGCTCGACATTCCTCGCGAGGTGAAGCTGGAGCTGATCCGCGATTTCGCGCGCGACTTCACGGTTCTTTCCGAGGTCGGCTCGAAGGACTCCGACGTCGAGTACGCG
>JANNQQ010000313.1:0-2167 GCA_031400835.1 Actinomycetes bacterium
CGTCCGGTTAAGCGTGAGACACCATTCGTCGGAGCTGTTGATCCCCTGAAGCCGGTTCATCGAGTAGGTGACGCTCGGCAACGGGGTGTGAACCCCGCACCCGGGAGATTGGTAGTTCCAGGCTGCACGCTCGCCCCGGCGCCGAGGGAGGAATCGCACGTCCGTGTGGAGGGCCGCTTCATTCGCTGTCACCGCGAATGCCGCAAGCAGCTTCTCCTCGAGCGCGGTCGGTCGTGCAAGCAGCTCGAGGGCGGTCGGAGCATGGGTCGCGATCACAATCGCGTCGGCCGCAACGCTCGAGCCGTCGACCAGCCTGAGGGTGACGCCGGTGTCGTGCCGATCGATCGCTCCGACCGGACGAGAGAGGTGCACGGGCACCCCGATCCGCTCGAGCAAGAGGCGCACATACTCCTGGCTCCCGCCGACCACGGTTCGCCAGCGCTGACGCCTGAACCCAAGCATTCCATGGTTTCGGAAGAACTGGACTCCGAGCTCGGCAGGGAACTGAAGGGCGTCACCCGGCGCGGTCGACCAGAGGGCAGAGGTCATCGGGACGAGGTAGTGCCAGCGGAACCGCTCGGAGTAGCCCTCGGCGGACAGGAACTCGTCGAACGTCTTGCCCCTGACGTCGGCACCTCCGGCGGTGCGGAGGAAGCGCTGGATCTCGATGAGGAGCCGTCCCGCACGCCACGGCCGGCGACTCGACCACGAGGTACCGCAGCCGCACGACATCGAGAATGACATCGCCGTTGGGCGCGTCTTGACTCCTAGCTCGCCGAAGAGGCGGTTGAGCAACGGATAGTTCTGGCGATTGTGGACGATGAAGCCTGTGTCCACGGCCAAGCCGCCGACGTCGACGGTGTTCGTATGCCCGCCCGCGTACGTGTTTGCGTCAAACAGCTCGACCTCGTGCGCGCGCGAAAGCACGTACGCAGCCGAGAGCCCCGCGATGCCCGTCCCTACGATCGCTATCTTCATCACGACATGATTCGCTGCAACGTGAGTCTCGGATGATCGAGTCCGCCGATCGCCCACCCGCAAGCGTGCTCGCTGCGAACGAGGAGCCCGATGGTCGGGTCGCCACCGTGCGGGAACGGACGACCACAACGAGCCGCGTCATCACCCTCATTGCTGTTGTGGGGCCACCGATCGGACTGATCGTCGCCGCGGGCCAACTCTGGGGCATCGCGCTCTCGTGGGTCGATCTGGTTCTCTTCGTCGTGCTCTACGTCCTGTGCGGGCTTGGCACCACGGTGGGCTTCCATCGCCTCTTCACGCACAAGAGCTTCGAGACAACGAAGCCTGTACGCGCCGTCTTTGCGATTCTCGGGTCGATGACCATGCAAGGCCCGTTGACGCAGTGGGTCACCGATCACCGCAAGCACCACGCGCTCTCCGATCTTGAAGGTGACCCGCACTCACCGCATGCAGGGTACGGCGCAGGAGTATGGAACGGCATGAAGGGTTTCGTCCACGCCCACGTCGGCTGGCTGTTCCGGCTCAAGGGCATGGAGCGGGGCGATCACTACGGCAAGGATCTCTTCGAGGACACGATGATCCGGAGGATCGACAAGCTGTACCTGCTGTGGGTCGTACTCACCTTTGGGATCCCATTCCTGGTCGGGTACCTCGCCGGAGGGTTCAGCTGGGCGCTCGGGCTGCAGGCACTCGTGTGGGCGGGCGCGATCCGCGTCTTCGCGTATCAACATGCGACCTTTGCCGTCAACTCTGTGTGCCATCTGTGGGGGCAACGCGACTACCCAACCCGCGACGAGAGTCGCAACAACTGGTTGGTCGCTTCGCTGACGTTTGGTGAGGGCTGGCACAACAACCATCACGCCTTCCCATCCTCTGCGCGTCACGGCCTACGTCGACATCAGCTCGATGCAGCGTGGTGGACGATTCGCGGTCTCGAGAAGCTCGGCCTGGCCTGGTCGGTGAGGCTCCCGACGTCGGGTCAGATGGACCGGCGGCGGATCTCCGACGCGCTCTAGTCAGCTCGCCGCTGCCGCGAACCTCTCGATTCCGACCCCGACCTCCTCGACCCACTTGCGCGCTCGCGGCAGAGGCAGCAGCTTGCCGGAGGGTCTTCTCACCGCGGCACCGTGCAGCCCGCGTGGGATCATCGTGTACGTCCCCTCAGCCCCAAGCGCAAGCGCACGCTCGA
>JANNQQ010000314.1:0-4983 GCA_031400835.1 Actinomycetes bacterium
ACCCGAACCCCCTGGCCGGCGGGGGCCCACTCCCCCCTATGTGGCTGAGGGGTGGGGGGCGCCCCCCCTGCGCGGGCGGCGCCGCCGTATCCGAGATCGTGTCGGTCACCGGACGAGCGAGAGCGTCACGCGGCCTTGACCTCGTCCCAGGCCTTCGCGAACCTGCGGCGGTTGGGCACGTAACGCTCGATGTGCGCCTTCGGCTCGTCGAGCGCCGACGGGTCGTCGAGCTTGAACACCTCGACGAGCTCCGGGTCGACGTTTGCCGTGTCGACCGTCGTGTTGGTGTGACCGTAGTAGTAGTTCGAGATGATCCACGAGGCCGACTCCTTGCCGAGCCAGGCATCCGCGTAGGCGTGTGCGTGGTGGAAGTTCTTGGTGTCCTTGCCAAGCACGAACCCGCAGTTCCAGGACAGGCGCCCTTCCTTCGGATCCGCATAGACGACATCGAGCTTGGCGTCCTTGCCCGCCTTCCACGAGCCGCCCCATGCGTACCCAATCCAGACGTTGCCGTTTGCGAAGTCGCTGTCGAAGTCGGTCTGTGAGGACCACATGTTTCGCACGTTCTTCTTCTTCTCGATCAGGAACTTCTTGGCGTCTTCGAGCGTCTCATCGGTCCAATTGTCCCAGTCGTACGCGTCGAACTGCCCGATGGTGTAACCCCAGATCAGGAAGTTCTCAATCGGGCTGTCCCACCAGGAGATCTTCCCTTTGTAGCGATCGTCATAGAAAAGATCCCACGACACCTCGCTCTTCGGCTCCACCTTGTCGGCGCGGTACATCACCGACGAAAAGCCCCAGTCGATCGGCAGGAAGTACTGCTTGCCATCGACCTGGCCGTTCTTGACGAGGGCCGGGTTGAGACTGTCGAAGTTCGTCAGAAGTGACGTGTCCCATGGCTGGATATAGTCGAGCTCTACCCAGTCGTTGACGTAGCTCACGCACGGGTGGATGACGTCGAACTTCGAGCCAGCACGCGCCTTGCCGAGTGCCTGGTCGTCACTCGTGAGGAATGTGTACGACGGCTTGGTGTATGCGTCGACGTACGGCTGCAGAACGCCCTTTGCACCCTTCCCTCCGTACGTCGGAAACTCGTAGCCCGCCCACTCGAGGACAGACAGATTGCCGGGCTCATCCTCGATCGACCCGGCAACGGCGCCGGACGATTCTCCACCGCCGCACCCGGCGAGGAAGGTTGTACCAGCGGCAACGGCGCCGAGCTCGATCAGCCGGCGACGGCTCATCGTTCGATGCAACAGCCTGTCGATCTCACTTTCCCGCATCTGTCTCCCCGTTCTGTTGGCGGCCGAGCTGGCCAGACGACCGTCGCGCTCCACCGGATTGGGTGAGGCTAACTCAGATTGAGTCGAATTGGAACGGGGGCGACGAACTGCGTCGGCGGCGCCGTCGTCGCGCGCCCTCAGCGACGTTAGCCTGACGCACCCGCCACCGTGGTGTCGACAGCCTCGACAAGCGGTTGGATCGTGTGGCGATCCGCGTCGCGACCCGCGGCGACGACGTAGCCCACCGAGCTACCGCGACGCCAAGCGGCGACGAGCGTCGGCAACTGCTTCTTGCATGTCGGGCAGGGTTCAAGCTCGACAAGGATCGCGTCGTCTCCGACCGGCAGCCGCTGGAGCGCATGCGTTGGGCCTACGAGGTCGGAGGTGTGAGTAGCGATCCACCGGAGATAGTCCGTGGCGCCGGAGGGACGCGCGAAGCGCAGTGTGCGGGCGACCACGTGGTCGAACGTCGTCGTGTGCCCGGTGAACTCCCTCTCGCGGCCGCCGACGTACCCGGCGCTCTCGAGGAGCGCCGCAAGGTGATCCGGCTCGAACCCATCCGCTGCGAGGGCATCAGCCGGAAGAGCGCGGTCTCGGAACGCCAGCTGCGAAAGAACCGTCCGCTCGATCGGCGGCGGCAGCGTGACCGGCTCGGCCCGGTCGGTGTCCCTGGCGCTGCACCCGCAGACCACAAGTGCAGCCGCAACGACCCAAGCCAGTCGGTGGATTGAGCCAACCAACTACAGCACCGACTCGGCGAGCACGAGCGCGCCAAGGCCTCCGGCGCGCCCACCCAGGAGCGGTGCGCACACGAACCCTGGGTCACCGTGCTCCGGGAAACCGGGATACCCCGCAAGCTCGATCTGGAGGCGCTCGCGGGTCGCGGAGAGTAGCCCGGGCATCGACGCAACACCGCCGCCAACCACTATCCGCTCGGGCGCAAAGGAGTAGACGAAGCTTCTCAGACCCGCTGCGAGATACCACGCGGCGAGTACCACCATTTGCGCCCGCTGCTCGTCGCTAGCCTCCTCGAGACGCTTGCCGAGCCTGGCTGCGAAGGCGGGGCCGCTAGCGAGACCCTCGAAGCAACCGCCGTGGAACGGACAGACACCCTCGAGGCTGTCGTCCGGATGATGCGGGACGGGAACGTGCCCGAGCTCGGTGTGACCCAGGCCACCGACGATGCGTCCACCCGACACAACACCACCGCCGATCCCCGTCCCCACGGTGAGGTAGAGAAAGGACGAGAGTCCGCGCGCGGCTCCCCAACGGCCCTCGCCGAGGGCTGCCCCGTTGACGTCGGTCTCGAACCCGACCGGGACATCGAGCCCGCGCGTGACCCCGTCGACGACGTCGACACCTGACCAGCCAGGCTTCGTCGTTCGGGTGATGCGCCCCCACTCCGGATGAGCCCGTCGCAGCTCGACCGGACCGAACGAAGCGATCCCCACCGCCTCCACCGGGTATCCGGCGAGGAATGCCCGCACCTCCGTCAGTGTCGCCTCAGGATCCCGCGTCGCGATCCTATGTTCGTCGACCACGTCCTCAGGCCCCGTGCCGACGAGGCACACGATCTTCGTTCCCCCGAGTTCGACGCCGCCAAGCACGCGGCTCAGTCTGCCACGCGTCCTATGCCGTCAGCTCGGCGGCGAGCTCGTCGAACGCGTGAACGAATACGTCGACGTCATCCTCGGTGTGGGCCACGGTGAGCGTCCACTCCTCCTCGCGCCCGGGTGTCATGAACACCCCACGGTTGAGATTCCAGAGCCATGCGAGGTCGGCCAACTCTGCATCCTGGTGCTCCTTGAAGGACTCGTAGTCGGTGATCTTCACCGGTGCGAATGTCACGCACCCCTTCGAACCGATGCCGATCGCGTACCCAGGGAGCTCGTAGCGGTCGATGACGTCCTGACAGCCGCTGACGATTCGATCGTTGAGCCGATCGAGGTGCTCGTAGGCGGCCGGCGTAAGCACGTGCTCGAGGTTCGCTCGGGTCGCGGCCATCACCAGCGGGTTGCCGTTGTATGTCCCGACCTGCACGACCTTGTCCTGCCGGACCTTCTCCATGACCTCATCGGTGCCGCCGATTGCGCCGGCCGGCAGCCCGCCTCCAAGCGCCTTTGCGAGAGTGACGAGATCGGGAGTCACGCCGAACCGCTCGGTTGCGCCACCCGCTGCGATTGTGAGACCTGTCTTGACCTCGTCGAAGATGAGGACGATCCCCCGCTCACGGGTGAGCTTGCGCACTGCTTCGAGGTAGCCGGGCTCGGGGAGCACGACCCCGAGGTTCATCATCGCCGCCTCCATGATCACGCAGGCAGGCTTCCGGCCCTCGGACTCCATTCGGTCGAGCCGCGACTCCATCGCATCAGCGTCGTTGAACGGCACCGCGATCGTGAGGTCGGTGACTGCCTTTGGCACGCCCTCGCCGTACGGAATCGAGTCGTAGTTGTTCCGGTCGCCGATCTTCTCGTACGGAACAGCGAGCGAAACCATGACGCCGTCGTGATGGCCGTGGTACGAACCGAAGATCTTCACGATCGGATCGCGACCGGTGTGCGCGCGGGCGATGCGGATGGCGTCCATCGTCGACTCCGACCCAGAGTTCGTGAACCGCCATTGCGGCAGACCCCAACGACGTGAGAGCTCCTCCGCGACGACAACTGCGTCCTCCGTCGGAACCGCGAAATGCGTCCCGCGCTTCATCCGAGCCGCCACTGCCTCTGTGATCACCGGGTGGGCATGCCCCTGCACCATCGAGCCAAAGCCGTTGTGAAAGTCCGCGCGCTTCGTCCCGTCTACATCCCAGACGTAGGCGCCCTCGCCACGATCAAAGTAGATCGGCCACGGATCCCGCAGCTGGTACGACGATGCAACTCCTGCAGACAGAACGTGATTCGCGCGCTCGAACATCGCCTTCGAGCCAAGCGTCGAGTCGTCGAGCCGCTTCTGCTCGATCGCCGTGAGCTCAGCGATTCGTGCTCGATCAATGTCTACGACGGGACGCTGGGCCATAACGATCTCCTCGATTTGTTGACTCGTGGGTCAGGCTAGATGGTTGATCGGTAATTGGGGTGCGTTCGGGGGCGTTCACGACCAAGCAGCGCGTCGTGATCGTCTACGGGTAGTACTGGTTGAAGTACGACTCGTAGACGAGCGCGACGCGACGCGCCGTGTCGTGGGCGTCATCCGGACGTGCCGGAATTACCGATTGACCATCTTGGTTCGCCCTCAGTGTGACGCAAAGTCGCAGCGCCTGCTCCATTTTCCTCGCATTGCGCAGGCACCGCTCGACCGCTCCGTAGACCCACGTGGCACGTACCCCGTATGAGGGACGGGTGAAGCGACCCGATGAACCACCGTTAGAGCGATGGCAGAACCGCTCGATTCCTCTGAGACTGTGGCCATCTCATTCGGCGCGACGGTGCGGCGGACGCGCGATTGAGCGAAAGCAATCCTCCTCGGAGGGCGCATACGTGAAGGGGCTTCTGTGGCGGCGGCCCCAGATCAGCGGAGGGGCGGCGAAAGCCGCCCCTCTCGCATGTCGAGGGAGGCCTCAAGTATTGGGCCATTTCGGTCGATCTCAGTGGTGTGTTCCTCCTGTAGCGGGAACTGACGGCAATCATTCACGGCACAGGGGAGAATTTTTAGAAGAATTCAAAAACTACTGAGAAAATGGTAAGAAAATAGCCTTGTCGCT
>JANNQQ010000315.1:0-19528 GCA_031400835.1 Actinomycetes bacterium
GGTCGCGGAGCCGGACCCCAAGACGTCGCAACTCGTCCTCAACGACCTGGCGAACTCCCGCACCTTCCTGCATCACGATGAGCCGTTCGCCTCGTAGCTCCTCGGGATGGATGGTGCGACCGCCGAGCTCGTGACCGCGCGGGCAGACGAGGATCACCTCGTCGTGCGTCAATGGCTCGAATCGAACCGCGCGATGTCGCCGAGCGGCACCGACGATCCCAAGCTCGAGCGAGCGATCGGCGACGAGATCGACGACGGTTTGTGTGTCGTGCACAACGAGCGACACGCGAATGGCTGGGTGGCGCTCGAAGAACTCTCCGAGCAGTTGCGGGACGACGATCGCGGCAGGCCCGGTCGACGCACCCAGCGAGAGCGTCCCTGAAAGGTCACCCTCGTTCTCGGCCGAGACCTCATCAAGCACCTGCTCCTCGAGTTGCAGCAGACGCTGCGCACCGCGATACAGCCTCCAACCGGCCTCGGTCGGTTCGACGCGCCTGCCGGAACGGTCGAGCAGCTGTCGACCGAGGCGCTTTTCGAGCGCGCGTACCTGAAGCGATACCGCCGGTTGTGTCACCCCGAGCCGCTCGGCGGCCTGCGAGAACGACCGCCGCTCGACGACCGCACAGAATGCCACCAACTGACGCGTATCCATAAGGAACTCTTATCAGGTTGGGACCACGATATGCCGCGCCTCGAATGTATTATACGAAACGATATACATATTCGGTGCCTGTAGTGTATAATCACTCCATGTATATGGAGAACCCGTTTACGTTCGGTGCGCTCGCACGGAAAGAGGCGTTCATCGATCGTGAACCCGAGCTCGACGCCCTTCTTGGCGACCTGCGAAGCGGTCAGGACGTCGTGCTGCTGGCGCCGAGACGTTACGGAAAGTCGTCCCTGGCTCTCCAGGCCATGAGGCGTGCAGGTGAGGAGGAGATCCTCGTCGCGTACTGCGATCTCCTGCGCACACCGACGAAGGAGCGGCTGGCCGGCGCGCTCGCCCGCGCGATCACCGACGAGCTCATGTCGCCGCTTGAAGGGATCCTCGAACGAGCGGCAGCGGTGATCCGGGGCCTGCGAGTCCGCCCGTCGATGGAGGTCGATCCGGACGGGCTCGGCGTGCGATTCATGTTCGAGCCCACCCGCAACAGCGTCGACATCGACGACACGCTCGAACGCCTCTTTGCACTGCCGGGCGAGATCGGCGAAGAGAGAGGGCGACGAACCGCGCTCGTCCTCGATGAGTTCCAGGAGATCGTGCGCCTCGACCCGTCGCTCCCGAACCTGATGCGCGCGGTCTTTCAGACGCAGCCCGACGTCTCTCACCTGTATCTGGGGAGCAAACGCCACGTGATGGACGCGCTCTTCAACGATCGCAACGAACCGTTCTGGCGCAGTGCCCGTCACATGGAACTCGGACGGATCCCGCCCGAGGCCTTCGGGCCCTATCTCCGGAACCGGTTCGCTGAGACAGAGCGGGATGCCGACACCGGCGCCGTCGACCTCATTCTCGAAATGACCGACGGACACCCGTACGCAACCCAGGAGCTCGCGTTCTTCACCTGGGGTCACGTCCCACGCGGACACCACACCCGAACGGCGGACGTCCGGTCGGGTCTCACCGATGTCTTGCGCGCGGAGCACAACAACCTTGAACGGATCTGGGACACCACTACGGCGAATGGGCGGCTTGTGCTCCTGGCGCTGCGGAGCGGCCCCCTGAACCTCTTCGCTGAGGAAACCCGGCGCACATTTGGCCTTCCGACCTCGACGTTCGTCCAACGTGCCTCGAAGGGACTGCTCAGGGACGACATCATCGAGAAGCAGCCCGACGGGCGCTACGCGATCGCCGAGCCGTTTCTTGGTCACTGGCTCGACCGGCTTTCGTCGAGCGACTGGACGGAAGGGAGCTGACCATGCGCGTTTGGATCGACCTCACCAACTCACCCCATGTCATCTTCTTCAGGCCGCTCATCTCGTTGCTCGAGGAGCGGGGACACGACGTGACGCTCACGGCACGCTCGTTCGCGCAGACACTTGAGTTGCTGGAGGACGCCGGGCTACCGCACACGGTGCTTGGCCCGCCACACGGTGGGGCAAGCGCCGCCGGGAAGACCCGAGCGATGGCGGGACGCCTCCGCGCGCTCCGAGGGTTCGCCCGCGAGCGTTCATTCGATGTCGCCCTCTCGCACGCGTCGCACGAGCTTCCAGTCGCAGCCCGGCTCCTCGGCGTGCCCTCCGCGTACGCGTTCGATTACGAGTTCGCGCGCGTCCAACACGGGATCGGCTGCCGTGCGGCAACGCGCGTCGTCGTCCCCGAGGTGATCCCCCAGGATCGACTCAGCGCACTCGGGGCGCCCACCAGGAAGGTGCGACGCTTCGCAGGCCTCAAGGAGGAGTACGCGCTCTCCGGCTTCGTCGCCGATCCGTCCGTTCCAGCCGCGCTCGGTCTCGAGCCAGAGCGTGTCCACGTCGTCGTGCGCACGCCACCCGAGGTGTCGCTGTACCACCGTCACGGCAATCCTCTCTTCACCGACCTCCTTGAGCACCTCGGCGCAGACCCGTCGGTTCAGGCGGTCGTCCTTCCTCGCACGCCGGAACAGCGCGCGGCAATCATCGAGCGCAAACTTCCCTCATTGATCGTTCCCGACCGCGCGATCGACGCAAGGAGCCTGGTGGCGCTCGCGGATCTGGTGGTCTCTGCCGGTGGGACTATGAACCGGGAGGCCGTCGCACTCCGAACGCCTGTCTGGACGACCTTTGCGGGCAGGATGGGCGCTGTCGACGAGGCGCTCATCGGCGACGGCCGGCTGCAACTGCTGACCTCGGCGAACGAGATCGTGCTAGCCAAACGGGCTCCGAGCGCTGCCCCGACTACCCGCGATCCTGCCGTCCTGCTTGACCTGATGCTCTCGACTACAACCGGGTGACGAACCCCGGCCCGCCGCCGAACAGGCAGTGATCGACGTTGAGCGCAAGCCCATCCGCGTAGAGCAGCGGCTCGACGACGTCGCGTGGATCGCACTTGCGCACGATCGCTATCGGCGTGTGACCATGGATCACTCGCCGTACACCGAAGGCTTCGAGCATCGCGTTGAGTCGTGCAGGATCCTCCAGCGCAAGCCGATCGCTGAGACGGTCGAGCACAGCCCCGTGCGCGATCGGGTCGGATCCCTCTAGGATCGCCGCCACCGCAGCGTTGACCTCCTCCAGCGATCTCCCAAACTCGAGGTAGCGATCGGTGTCCGCATGGAGCACAAGCGACGCACCCTCGCGGCCGAGTGCTGGCCGACGTACAAGCCAGGCGATGTGCTCTGGTCGGAGCCCGTACAGATCCGCCCGTTGGCCCCCGTTCGCGAGCCAGACATCGTGAAATGTTGGCCCACCGGCCCACGCGTTCTCCCCGCCAAACCTCTCGGCGACGAGCAGAAGAACCTCGTGGTTCCCGAGCAAACAGCGGACATCTGCCTCACGCTCGAGACGCATCACGAGCTCGATTGCTTCGAGCCCTTCGGGACCGCGATCAACGAGGTCGCCGACGAGCCACAACCGCGCCGCTCCACCCACCCACCGCTCGGCCGAATCGAGGAGTCCGACGTCGCGGAGAAGTCGCACAAGAGCATCCCGATGCCCATGGACATCGCCAACGACGAAGACCGGTGTCACACCTGCTCGGACGCAGCAGCGACGATCGCTCGCCGCGACCTGGCGATGATGCGGTCGAGCGTTGCAACGAGCAGCGCGGTATCGCCGACCTCGACGAGTCGTTCGAGCATGGCGAGCTCGCTCTCAAGCCACACCGGATCGACGGGTGGTCGCGTGAGTCGCATGATCGCCGCGTGCTGACTTGGCCCGGCAATCTCGCCGTCGCCAATCAGCTCCTCGTGTAGCTTCTCGCCGGGCGCAGGGCCGATGAACTCGATAGGAATGTCGACCCCTGGCTCCTTGCCCGACAGCCGGATCATCTTCTGAGCGAGCTCGAGAATGCTCACAGGCTCGCCCATATCGAGAACGTACACCTGCCCGCGCTCGCCAATCGCCCCTGCCTGCACGACGAGCTGGACCGCCTCAGGGATCGTCATGAAGTAGCGGGTCATCTCGGGGTGCGTCACCGTGACTGGCCCGCCTCCGGCGATCTGACGCCTGAAGATGGGAATGACCGACCCGGAGGAGCCAAGAACGTTCCCGAATCGGACGGCGACAAACCGGGTGGCGACATCGTCGCGGTGACCGACCATCTCCACAATCCACTCGCAGAGCGCCTTCGACTGCCCCATCACGGTCTGAGGGTTCGCCGCCTTGTCGGTCGACACGAGGACAAAGCGGCTGACACCGGAGCGCACCGCTACATCAACCAGAGTGCGCGTGCCGAGGGTGTTGTTGCGAACCGCCTCAAGTGGGTTCGCCTCCATCATCGCCACGTGCTTGTACGCCGCGGCATGGAAGACGACAGAGGGTCGATGGGTCTCGAACACCTGGCGCATCCGCACTCCATCCTTGACGTCAGCGACCACCGCCACCGCTCCCGCGAAGCCGCGCTCACGCACAAGCTCTCGCTGGATCTCGAAGAGCGCTGGCTCGGCGTTGTCAACGAGGACGAGCTGCGACGGGCCGAGGCGGGCGACCTGCCGGCAAAGCTCCGAGCCGATCGACCCACCAGCCCCCGTGACGAGCACGCTCTCGCCCCCGAGGTATCCGGCGATCGAATCGAGATCGACCTCGACAGGTTCGCGGCCGAGCACGTCCTCGACCTCGACAGGCCTGACCCGGCGCGCCAGGTCATAGTCACCGCTCACGAGCTCCGACAGGCTGGGCAGGGTCTTGACCGTCACCCCAGCAGAGCGGGCCGCGTCGACCACGTTCTGCCGGAAGGCGCCCGAAGCGGACGGCACGGCAATCAGTACCTCGTCGGGCCGGTACTCGTGGAGCACACCTCGAAGCTTCTCGGTCGTGCCCAGCACCCGGACACCGTGGATGCGCATGTTCTTCTTGCGCGGATCGTCATCGACGAGCCCGATCGGCGTGGCGCCAAGTGACGGATTGCGGAGCATCTCGCGGACGACGAGATGGGCTGCGTCGCCGGCTCCGACGACGATGACCTCCTTGCCGCGTGCGACGACGTTGCCTGGCCGGGGACGCTCTATGAGCGTGCGAGCAGCAAGTCGCGCGCCCGCGACGAGACCAAGACACAACACGAGGTCCATGAACCACACGCCGCTCGGGACACGCACGCTGTGGAACTCGAACAGCGTGAACACCGAGAACGCCGAGATCGTCGCGAGCACCGCACCCCTGAGGACGGCCCACATGTCCCGTGTCGAGACGTAGCGCCACCAATGGTCGTAGAACCCCGCAAACAGAAACACGGGAACCTTCGTCGCCACGAGAGCAAGCATCAGCTTCCAGCTCAGATACGGCTCGTAGTAGCGCGGCCAGTCGCCGTCGAAGCGGAAGTACCAGGCAAGAAACCAGGCCACAACCACCAGCCCGGCGTCGACGAGGAGCTGCCAGAAACGGTGCGGGCTGAGCGTAAGCCGCACGATCTACACGGTCACGGAGACCGCCGCAAGGACGGTCTCGACGACACGCTCCTGCACGTCGGGCGTGATCCCGCCCCACAACGGAAGCACGAGGTTCTCGGCCGCCGCGCGTTCGGTTTCAGGAAGCGAGCCGGGCTGCCAACCAAGGTACGAGAGCGCCGGCTGAAGATGCAAGGGCGTCGTGTAGTAGGCAGCACAGGCGATACCTGCCTCCTTGAGCGCCTGCGTAATGCGCTGCCGCTCGGTCGTCCTGACCGCGTACATGTGGTAGACGTGGCCCGGGACGTCGACCGGAAGCTCGACCGCCTCGCCGAGCCCAAGCGCTGCGTACCGTTCGGCTCCCTCACGACGAGAGGCGTTCCAACCCGCCAGATGCGGGAGGAAGACCCGGAGCGCGGCCGCCTGGATCGCATCGAGTCGAGAGTTCGTACCGATGAGGTCGAAGGTCTGCTTGTCGAGTGAGCCATGGAAACGCAGCTTGCGCACGGTCTCGGCGACGCCGGCATCGGTGCAGGCGACAAGCCCACCGTCGCCAAGCGCAAAGAGGTTCTTCGTCGGAAAGAAGCTAAAGGTGGAGCAGACGCCCGTTGTGGCAATCCCCTTCGCTCCGAAGGCCTGGGCCGCGTCCTCGATCATCGGAAGCCCCAGCGCGGCAAGCTCGGCGAGGGGAGCGGGACGACCGAAGAGGTGTACCGGCATGATCGCCTTCGTCTTCTCGGTGACCCGCGTCGAGACATCATCGACATCGAGGTTCAACGTCACCGGATCGATGTCCGCAAAAACAGGTATCGCACCAACGCGGGCGATCGCCTCGGCGGTGGCGTAGAACGTGAACGCGGGGCAGATGACCTCGTCGCCCACACCTATCCCCATTGCTTCAAGCGAGAGAACGAGTGCGTCGGTTCCATTTGCGACGCCGATCGCATGCGGCACACCAAGGTACTCGGCCGCCTCGCGCTCGAACCCCTCGACCTCGGGACCAAAGATAAACCGCCCCGACTCGAGCACTTCGGCGAAGCGCTCCTTCAGCTCAGGGATCAGCGGCGCGTATTGCGCCTTGACGTCAACGAGCGGGATCACGCCGCCCGAGTGTAGCGGGGGCTGTGGAAAACGTGGCTACGCGGTGCTATTCCCATGTCGCCGCACAAGCTTCCACACGATGAAGGCCACTCCTGCGACGACCGCCGCCGCGACGGCGTAGTCGACGATCTTGAAGCGGTCGTGGAAGGTCTCCCAGCTCGCGCCTGCCGCCCAACCTGCACCCGCGAAGGCGAAGCACCAGGCGGCCGAGCCAATCGCTGTGAGAACCACGTAGCGACCAAGCGGCGCCTTGAAGACTCCTGCCGGGACGGAGATGAAAGAGCGCACGACGGGCGTCACGCGCCCAATCAACACGGCGCGGTCACCAAAGCGCTCAAACCACACCTCGGCCCGGTCGAGTTTCGTCGCGTCGAGATGGAGCCACTTGCCGTTGTGCTCGAGGAACGTTCGCCCACCGCGCATCCCGATCCACCAGCCGCCGATCGCGCCAAGGAGGTATCCGATGGTTCCAGCGAGCGCCATCGCGACGTACGCAGAAGCGCCCTCGCCAAACTCGAACCCCGCGAACGTGACCGTCTGCCCGGAGAAGGCGCCTGCGGCAACCGCACCCGCATAGACCATGACGACCTCGCTGGCTGCGGGCAGCACTGCATCGATCAACATGAGTGCGAAGACGGCGTAGAGGCCGTAACTACCGATCCATCCGGTTATCGTCTCTGTGAGCTCCGTCAGGATTCCGGCGATCAGCATCGTGAGATGGTAGAGGCTTGGTGTGGGTTGAGGGTGCGTTTGGGGCGTGTATGGGTCAAGGAGCGTGTTCGGCGGTGGCGCCGGTAAGGCTGGTGAGCCTTGGTGGTGCCGCCGCGGGGCACGATCCGCCGGCACAGGCGCGCATCCAGACGTGCCCGCAACCCACACCGAGCCTCTAAACGAGGTCTGCCTGCGGCTCATGGTGCACCTGTTCAGGTCCTCAATTGTGCGTGCGGATCCCGGGTCTCAAGCCTCAACGCGACGTACGCGGATCGTCGTAGAAAGCTCCGAGCGGCCAACAGGGCCAACTGCCGAGACCCTCAGGGTGTACACCCCGCTGCCCGCTGGTTTCTTCTTGCGACCGAGCCCATCCCAGTTCGCGGTTCGCTCTCCGGCTTCGAGCCCTCCGAGCGCCAGCGTCCGGATCGTGACCCCGCTGCTATCGATGATGGCTACCGCCACCTTCGCAGGCCGAGCCAATCTCCAGGAGATCGCTACAGGCGGCGCGTTCTTACCGAGCACGACCCTCTTTGGCGCTGCGAGGAATCCGAGTGTGTCATCGAGGACGAACGACCTGGTCATTGAGGTTCGCTGACCGAGATCGTCGACGGCGTCGGCCACAAGCTGCCACACACCAAGTGCGGGCGCGGCTCGGTTCGTCGCAGCCTCAGGCCCCTCGGTAGTGGCCCCCGCTGTCGGAAACTCCACCGGATACGAGCCTGGCTCGAGCTGCTCTGTGCTCTCGGAGGCAATGCTCCCGTCCGGCGCGAGCAGCTGTGTCTTCAGCGCAGAGGGCCGCATCAGTCGAAAACCAAGGCCTGGCGCGTCGTCGACCCCGTCACCGTTTGGCGACACCCGGGCCGGCGGCTCCGACACGTACACGCCACGGTAGGCGAGCACGAGCGCCGTCGCAATCCGTCGCTCGCTCCCATCCGAAGGAGCGTTGAGCACCCGTCCATCGAACGCCATTGTCGTCGAGCCCCCGCCATCGAGAGCCATTCCGGTGATTGCGCCGAGCCGCACCAGGGTCTGCGCAAGCTCGAAGTTCGTGAGCCCCACACTCCGCCCTGGCTGTCGCCCATCCACCGTCACCAGGATGATCCGACCGTCGCGCAACTGGCCCACCCCAGTCCTCGGTGCCCGCGGACCGAGCTGCGAGGATGTGAACTCCTCGCCCGCGTGAAAGACAGGCGCACCTCCCCGCACGATCTGCGGCCCACCGCCGATAGCGGCAACGACCCCGGGCCAGTCAGGGCGGAGCTGGAGCCGTACCGTGACCCCCGTCCCGGGCAAGGCCTCGGCGACGAGCTCGTTCGCGGCTATCCCACGCGCGAGAAGAACGGCACCGCCTGCGGGAATCTCAATCGAGGCGCCGCTCGCACGTACCTCACCGACCGTCGCGGGGAGGTCGAGGTTCGGCACTGCCTCCGGAAACGGGAAGAGCACGACAACGGTGGCGCCCGGCACGAGTGGTGTGAACGGGCCGTACGTGTCGGTGAACAGAGCAATCTGTCCCGGCTGCGGGATCTGATTGAACGCAGCGAACGGATGCTTGGCTCCGGACCCCTGCCATGAGCCGAAGAACGAGACCCTGCGGACATCAAGACGACCGTCACTCGTGATCCCGGCGCTCGAGCGGGCGCTACGTGGAGGGCTTACGAGAACGCCGGCCCGCATGAGGACACCGCTTGGACGACCTGTGGCGAGCGTGAAGTAGTCGCCATTCACCCCTGCGGTCACCGCGGTGGAGCCAAGGCGCTTTTGCATCGCAGTGAGCGTCTCCCGACCGAGAAGCGATTCGTTCGAGAGAAGCGGCTCAAGCGTGGTCGCACCGCCGGGTCGCGGGCCTCGGAGGATCGAGATCGCGACGGGGCCGTTCGGTGTGAACTGCACGCCGCGCTCGTAGGTGACGCCAGGCCAAAGCAGTCGCTCCGCGGCGGTGGCCGGGCTTGAAGTGGCTGAGAGGGCGACGAGCGCACACGCGACGAGGGAGAATCGGCGAATCATCGAGGCCAGCGACGGTACCCGCCCAAATCGACGAGGCGCTATCTCTTCACGGTTTCCGAACGATCGCACGAACTCCGTAGACTTGCGTGCGGTCGTGATTTTCGATGCCTGATATTGCGCACCTCTTCGAGAGAAACAGGCAGTGGGCCGAGGCAATGACCTCGGCCGATCCCGCGTTCTTCTCGGATCTCGCCGACCGCCAGACGCCCGAGTACCTGTGGATTGGTTGCTCTGACAGCCGCGTGCCAGCGAACCAGATCATCGATCTTCCCGCAGGGGACGTGTTCGTTCATCGCAACGTCGCCAACGTCGTCGTCCACACGGATCTCAACTGCCTCTCGGTGCTGCAGTTCGCCGTTGACGTGCTTGGAGTCAAACACGTGATCGTGTGCGGCCATTACGGCTGCGGCGGTGTGCGTGCCGCGCTCACGGGTGAACGGCATGGTCTTATCGACAACTGGCTCCGTCACGTCATGGACGTCGCAGAGAAGCACGAGGGCGAGCTCGCCGATCTCAGCGAGGACGATCGACTAGCAAGGCTATGCGAGCTCAACGTCCTCGAACAGGTGATCAACGTCTGCCAGACGACGATCGTCGGTGACGCCTGGGAGCGGGGTCAGGAGGTCACGGTTCACGGGGTGATCTACGGGCTGGTGGACGGGATCCTACGCGAGCTTGGTGTGGCGATCTCGGGTGCCGACGAGCTCCACCGCCACCGGATCGACGCGCTCCCAATGTGACGACGGGCGGCCGGACGCGCGGAGGGAAGGAAGGTTCCTCGCCCGCCTGACAGCAAGCGTTTCGGACTGGCTACGGAGCTAGCCCAGACCTAGCAGTCCGGGTCGACACCGTGTTGGAGGCGGGCGCGTCGCCGCGGGGTGGCCGTTTGGGACGTGTCCTTATGCCTGGCACCGCAGAACGTCCTACGCGGCCGATACGTGCGCAATTTGCGACAATTCTGTCCGTTTGATGTCCGCGTGTGACGTGTCCCTGTGCCAGGCACTGCCGGTTCGGACGACACCGCCGATCTCGTCGTCAACGCAGACGCCCACTGATCCGGCTTGACCGGGGCGAGGGCTCGTCCGCGGTTCCCTCTCACGATCCGTTGCTCTAATTGGAGCGACGCCGCGTGCATCCGCGCCGCGTTCAGACGGGCTAGAAGACTTTGACCTCGCGATACAGCGTGTCGCGCTGCACCGGGGTCTTGCCGATCGCGCGGATGAGATGAACGAGTTCCTCCGTCGACGTGCGATGAGACGTACCGGCAGCCGACACGACGTTCTCCTCCATCATCACCGACCCCATGTCGTCGGCCCCAAACCCGAGCGCGACCTGGCCGATCTTCAGCCCCTGCGTCACCCACGAGGACTGGATATGAGGGACGTTGTCGAGGTAGATGCGTGACACAGCCTGCGTCAGCAGGTAGTCGAACGACGTCGGCATGTCCTCGTCGCGGACGACAGCGTCGAGACGGTTGCCGTCGCGCTGGAACGTCCATGAGATGAAGGCGCGGAAGCCACCGCTCTCGTCCTGAAGCTCCCTGACGCGGCGCATGTGCTCAACGCGCTCTTCGAGCGTCTCGACGTGCCCATACATCATCGTTGCGGTCGTCGACATGCCGAGGCGATGTGCGTCGCGCATCACGCCGAGCCAGTCATCCGAGTTCGTCTTCTTCGGTGCAATGATGTCCCGGACGCGATCGACCAGGACCTCGCCGCCGCCGCCGGGAAGCGAGTCGAGACCCGCATCGCGAAGCCGCGAGAGCGTCGCGGCAACCGTCAGCTTCGAACGGCGCGCGATGTGCTGAACCTCAGGCGGCGAGAGACAGTGCAGATGGATCTTGTAGCGACTCTTGATCGAGCGGAAGAGATCCTCGTAGAAGTCGATCGCAAGGTCTGGGTGGTGACCGCCTTGCATGAGCACGCCTGTCCCACCGATCGCGAGCGTCTCTTCGATCTTCTTGAAGATGACCGGCTTCGGAAGCAGATAGCCCTCGCGGGTGTCGCCGGGTGAGCGGTAGAACGCGCAGAAGTCGCAGTCGGTGACGCACACGTTCGTGTAGTTGATGTTGCGATCGACGATGAACGTCACCTTCGTCGGATCGACCTTGCGGTTGCGGATCTCGTTTGCGACGCGGCCGACCGCGACGAGATCGCGCGAGCGCAGCAGCGCAATCGCATCGTCGTCACCGAGTCGCTCGCCGTCGAGCGCCTTCCCGAGCGCGTTCCTGGCGGTCGCCGGAGCGACCTCTGTCTCGAGTCGGGTCACGTCGCCGGTACCGAGTCTCGGATGAACCGTAGCTCGGGGACGTGATCAAGCTCACCAACGTCGCGTGCCATCTCGAGGAAGGTGTACAGGCCGGCGCGCTCACGCGGGCCGAAGCTGTAGCGGAGTTTCTCGAAATACCGTGCGAGAAACCCTGCCGGATAGCCGTACCGCTCGCTCGCCTCATACGCGAGCCGCTCGGGCTCGGAACGGGCAAGCCGAACCGACGCGACCAGGGCATCCTGCAACTCAAGCAGACCGTCGGCGACGGGCTCGGGAGCCGCCCACACCGCGAACACCATCGGGAGCCCCGTGCGCTCAAGCCACAGGCGGCCGAGATCGTGATGCGGCGTCGGGTCCTCAAACGCGCTTCGGAGTGCAGCGTCGCCGATCAGCAGCTTGGCATCCGCTTCTGCCGCAGCCTCCATCGGGAGCCGCTCGGCATGCGGGATGAGCACCTTCGTCAACACAACGGACGTGGCGCTCTCGGACGTAACGGCAACCGTGCGGACCTGTCCGAGCGGCAGGCGTGTAACAAGCTGAATCGAGTCGACAGCGCCCTCGGAGGAGACGCAAAGACGCGGAAGCAACCGCAACCCACTCGCGTGGCGCGCGTACTCGATCGACGAGATCGGAGCGACGTCAAGCTCGCCGCCAATCAGAAGCCGGTTGAGCTCCGTCGGTACCCCAACCACCTCCTCGACCTCGTGGGTGAGACGGTGGAAGACGGGTGCCATGTTGACGTAGCTGATGCGGCCGAGCCGGATCACGCGTCCGCCTCTTCTCGCTCGAAGAACGTGACGAGATTGCCATCAACGTCGGTCACTGCAAACTCTCGAAATCCCCACGGCTGCTCGCGGAGTGGTGCGTTCGGATGGACGATTCCTGCGAGGCCGCACTGTCCGTAAAGGGCATCGATCCCCACAACACCGACACGGATCATCGTCATCGAGTCGCTTGGCTCAATCCCACTCGGACCCCAAAAATGGATCCACGACTCACCGCGCCCGACAATCCCATACTCCTCCTCGACGTGACGGATCTCGTAGTCGAGTTGGTCGCGGTACCAGGCCGCACTCGCAGCGACCTCACGCGCAGGGATGATCGGTACCGAAGAGACGAACGTCGTGCTCATACATCCGCTCGCGTTCGTCCGATGGTGCTCGCTGCCGCGAACAGGGCAAGGATCGCCGGGACGAAGTACATCCCTATCGAAGCTCCGGTGAGCACCGCGAAGACCGTAACTCCGGCAGCTGCCGCGACGCGAACGCGATGCCGTGAGACGGCGAGCGGCGCTGCCGTGAGCAAGAGCGGCACTCCGACGAGCCACCAACGTGTGTCTTCATCCGTCTGCCAGACGAGCACCACGACTACCGCCGCCGCCGCGATGGTGAAGGCAAACGCCCAGTAGGAAGCCCGTAGTCGCTCGGACGAAGGGGTGTCGGCGACCGTCACGTGAACCGGCGGAGGACGTTGTGGACGGAGTCGCGCTGGACAGGAACCCGCCCCGCCTCGCGGACGAACCGCACGAGCTGACCGACTTGCTGCTCCGTCTCCGTCTGCGCGCCCGCGGAATGGAAGATCGTCTCGCGCATCACGGTGCCCTGCACGTCATTCGCACCGAAATGCAGAGCCACCGCGGCGAGCGGCATCCCCATCATGATCCAGTAGGCCTTGACGTTCGGAATGTTGTCGAGCATCAGCCTCGAGACTGCGAGCATCTTGAGGTCGTCCGTGCCCGTCGTGTGCCGGAACCCGCGCTTCTCGAAGACGGTGTTCTCGGGGTGGAATGCCAGTGGAATGAACGCGACGAAGCCGCCTGTCCTGTCCTGCTGCTCGCGTAGCCGCAGCAAGTGGTCGATCCGCTCCTCGTACGTCTCGACGTGGCCGTACAGCATCGTGCAGGTTGAGCGCAGGCCCATTCGGTGGGCCGTGTCGTGTACGTGGAACCAGATGTCGGGATGCTCCTTGCCAGGGGCGATGAGCTTCCGCACACGATCGGCAAACACTTCAGCGCCGCCGCCCGGGAGCGACCCAAGTCCGGCATCGACGAGCTCGCGGAGGACCTCCTCGTGCGTCAGCCCGGAGAGCGTCGTCATGTGGTGCACCTCGGAAGCCGTGTAGCACTTGAGATGCACATCAGGCAGCTCCGCCTTGAGCGCGCGGAGCGTATCGAGGTAGAAGTCGAGCGTGACGTGCGGGTTCTCGCCGTTGACCATGTGGATCTCGGTGAACGCGCTGGAGTGGTGCTGGGCGACGGCGTCGCCCACAAGCTCCTCGGTCGTCGTCGAGTACGCATGCTCCTGTTTCTGCGTCGCCGCGAACGCGCAGAACTTGCATTTCACGCGGCAGACGTTCGTCTGACTGAGGTAGAGGTTCTGGACGAAGCCAACCTCATCGGTGCCGCCTCGCAGCCGTCGCGCGAGGTCCGCGAGCTCACCGAGGGAGAGGATGTCGTCGGACTCGATCAGCGTGAGGCCGTCCTCAAGATCGAGCCGTTCGCCAGCAAGGATCTTCTCGCGGACTGGCTGGAGCGTCGCGGTGTGATCGAGAGTGGCCATGGTCATCCGTTCCTATCGACGACGAGGTCGGCGAGGGCCGAGAGCTCGTCCCTACGCGCGGCGCGCTCGAGGCTCGCCTTTGCCTTCCTAGCGTAGTCGAGCGCCACCTCCCGGGATTGGTGGATCGCGCCGGTCGAGACAACGCGCACAAGGACTCCTTCGAGTGACCCACCCGAGAGAGCTGCGCGTACCACCGCATCCTCGCGTGCGGCGAGAATGAGCGGGAGCGTCGGCGTGCCGTCACGGAGGTCTGTCCCGGGCACCTTTCCGGTGTCGATCGTGTCGCCGGAACAGTCGAGAATGTCGTCGGCGATCTGGAAGGCGATCCCGAGGTAATGCCCGAACTCCGCGCTCCCACCACCGAGGACGCACGCTGCCTCGAAGAGCCGCGCGGTCTTGAGTGCCACGCGCTCGATGTACGCCTCCACCGTGGTATCCGGATCGTGGCGCTGGAGGCGCTGCATCGCTTCACCACGTGCAAGCGCAAGCGCTGAGTCTGCTAGGACCGCCACCTTGTCGCGGTCTCCCTCCGCAGCGAGTTCGGCAAACGCGCGCGCAAAGAGGTGGTCGCCGGTCGCCTTCGCAGGCTCGGCGCCGTGCGCAGTCCACGCGGCCGCACGGCCGCGCCGGACGCGCGCGCCATCGACGATGTCGTCGTGGACGAGCGTCGCCATGTGCACAAGCTCGATTGCAACCCCTTCGGTGACGGGTGGCGCAACGCCCTCTCGAGCCGAGAGAAAGGTCAACATCGGTCGAAGTCGCTTTCCCCCGGCCGCGAGCGCATCGGCACCAACCGCGGCGACAGTCCCGGGATGGGATGCGACAGCAACCTGCAAACGGCTTTCGACCGCCTCGAGATAGGTGGTCAGCCCCGGGGCAGACCGAATTGTCGCGGTCGAGCTCACTCGCTCGCGGTTCCTACGTGAAGGGCCACGATGGTGCCGCCCAACAGACGGAAGGAGACGTCGTCGAAGCCGAGGCGCTCGAGAGACGCAGCAAGCGCCTCGGCCGTGGGGAACCGGCGGACGCTAGCCGGGAGGTACGTGTAGGCCTTCCCCCCGGGAAGCACCTTGCCGAGCAGCGGCACGATCCGGTCGAACCACAGCGAGAAGAACGGGCGGAGCACGCCACGAGGCTGCGTGATCTCGAGGATCGCCAGCCGACCGCCTGGGCGGAGCACACGGTGCAGCTCTCGCAGGCCTAGCTCAAGATCCGCGACATTCCTCACCCCGAACCCCACCGACGCCGCGTCGAAGGACGCGTCCTCGAAAGGCAGCGCGAGCAGGTCTCCTTGGTGCCAGACGACCAGGTCGGATTTCTTTCTAGCCCGCGCAAGCATCCCTTCGGAGAAGTCGAGCCCCGTGACGACCCCACCCTCGCGGAGGGCCGCAATCGCGAGGTCACCCGTGCCGCAGCACGCATCGAGCACGCGATCCGCGGGCTGCACCACTGCCTCGACCGCCAGCCGTCGCCACCGCCGGTCGAGCCCAACGGTCATCACCCGGTTCATCGCGTCGTAGAACGGGGCGATCCGGTCAAACAAGCCCCGAACTTCGTCCGGTGCTAGAGAGCCAGACTCGACGGTCACCGCGTCACCAACCGCTCATGGGCATTTCTGCCTGAGGCAGTACTGCCTATCAGACCCAGCCCAGCGGTCACGCCATTCCCTAGGCAATTCTGCCTCAGGCAGAAGTGCCCCACCTTCCTGACAGTTGGTGCTCGATCCCGAGCTGATCCAAGCAGCGAGCCACCACGAAGTCGACGAGATCCTGGATTGTCTCGGCGCCGTGGTAGAAGCCCGGAGCGCCGAAGAGGATCACCGCGCCCGCTTCGTGGAGGGTCGCAAGCCCACGGAGGTGGATCGACGACAACGGGGTCTCGCGGGGGACGAGCACAAGCTTGCGGCGCTCCTTCAGGGCAACCGACGCTGCACGATGGATGAGGTTCGCCATTGCCCCTGCAGCGAGCGTCCCCACTGTCGACATCGAGCACGGGCAGACGACGTAGGCGTCGACCTTGGCCGATCCACTCGCATAGGGCGACTTGTAGTCGCCCGTCTCGTAGACGGTCACCTGCTCACTCCCACCGACGAACCGGGCGAGCACGTCATCGCGCGGGAGCGTGCCGTCGCCGTACAGCTCGGTGGCAAGCACCTCGATGCCGGCGGCGGAGGCGCACAACCCAACCTCGGCGCCAGAGCCAACAAGGGCATCGAGAATGCCCTTCGCATAGGGAGCGCCCGACGCGCCGGTAACACCGAGAAAGACCCTCATACCCTCAGGGTATCCGGGCGGCACACGTATCTGGCGCTTCTGCCGTAGGCAGCAGCGCCGCGGCTACTTCTCGCCGCCGCCTTCGCCCTTGCTCGCGTCCAGGAACGTCGCGAGGTTCGTGAGGTTCTGGTCACCGAGGAACGAGTACGAGCTCATGACACTGTTGCCGAACTGCGCGGGGTTCTCGAGGTACGCCTTCAGGGTGTCGACACCCGGCCGCCTTGCACCGACCTCCGACAGGTCGGGTGCACCCTGATTCGTGCTGCCACTTCCGAGATAGACGTGGCAGTTCATGCAGCCAGCTTGCGCGAAGAGCTTCGCCCCGGCTTCGGCGGCGGCGTTGCCTGCAAAGCCCTGCTTCTCAGCCCACTCAGCCGGGATGCCGTCCTCGATAAGCGCTGACCCAAGCGCCTCCTTCGCCGTCGCGCCCTTCCAGGTCAACACACCCATCGAGAGGACAACCAGGATCGCTGCGACAAGTGCGACCGGGCGTCGGCCGAGGCGCCGCTCGGGTCGCCGATCGTAGAACGGAAGCGCGATGAGCAGGATCAGCAGAAGCGTCGGGATCCCGACGGTGCCGAGGATGACCGACTCGGGCCACTTGAAGATCCGCAGGAGATAGAAGAGGAAGTAGAAGAACCAGTCCGGGCGCGGAATGAAGTCGATCGTCCCAGGGTCGGCCTTGTCGGTGTACCACGGCCCGAGGATCCCGGTCTCGGTTCCGTCGGCCGTCACGTACCAGACCACTGCGAGGCCGGTGATGACAGCGACCACCACGAGCGACATAACCGTGTCGTGGAAGATCGCGTAGGGGAAGAACGGCTTGCCCTCGGCCTTGACGTCCGCCTTGTAGCGCTTGAACTCCGCGCGGCGCTGGTCCTTCAGTGAGGAGCCCATCTCAGGCGTCCTCATCCTTGACGGCCGGCTCGCTGATCAAGCCTGTGCGGGCGGCGGTCGTCGAATCCTCGTCACCGCGAACGCGTCCGGCCGCGACCTTCGACCACGGGGGCGAGGTCACGCCAAGGCGCACGACGAGATACATGTGCAGCCCGATCAGCCCCATGATCGCGCCGGGCAGTACCAGCATGTGAAGCGAATAGAACTTCGAAAGCGTGTCAGGCCCGATCGAGGTGCCACCCTGGAGGAACTGCGCGAGGAACGGCCCCGCGATGGGCGCTGTCGCGTTGATGTTGATCCCGACGACGGTGGCCCAGTAGGCGGTCTGATCCCAAGGCAGGAGGTATCCCGTGAAGCCTTCGGCCATTCCCATCACCAGGATCAAGACACCCGTGATCCAGTTGAGCTCGCGCGGGTACTTGTAGGCACCGAAGAGGAAGGTGCGCGCCATGTGGAAGAACATCAGGATGATGAAGACGCTCGCACCCCACTTGTGCATCCCGCGCACAAGCCAGCCGAGGGTGATCTCCTCGGTGATCGTGGTGATCGACGCGTACGCATTGTCCGGATCGGGCTTGTAGTACATCGCGAGGAAGACACCGGTGATCGCCTGGACGATGAACGCCGTGAGCGTCGCGGCCCCGAGCGTCTGCATCCAGTTGGTATCGCGCGGGACCTTCCGGAACAGGAACCAGGTGATGTAGCCGACAAGACCGGTGCGCTCCTCGACCCAGTCGACAGGCGCGAGCGCAGCGGATTCGATCTGCCGACGACGGGTTGACTTCGCCATCAGTCGGTCGCCCAGTGTGGGAACTCAGGTTCGAACATCATGTCGTCCCCGGAGTCGCAATCGGATAGAGCCACTTCTCAGGCCCGTCGACGTGCACGCCGGGGTAGGCCCGGTAGTACTTCGAGATCTTGGCGCGGGCACCGGTTCCCTCGACATCGCCGACCGAGAACAGCCGACCAAGGACGAGATTGCCGTTCTTGATCGAGAACTCGTAGCGGTCGAGTGAGCGAACGGGCGGGCCTGCGGTGCGATTGCCCTCTGCGTCGTACTGGCCACCGTGGCACGGGCAACCGAAGCTCGCTGCGAGGACGGGCCGAAGCTCGACCCCATCGACCTCGGTCATCGCGTCCTCGTCGATCGGCCCGTTCGGTTGAACCGGGCAGCCGAGATGGACGCACCGGCTGAAGAGTGCGGTGAATGACGGTGCCCCCGACTCGGCGGGGCCGTTGTTGCGAACGAAGGCCGTGCGCCTCGAGACCTCCCCCTGCTCCGGAGCCTCCAGGTACGTCGCGATCACGAACGTTCCCTCTGGGAAGCTCGAGAGCGGGCCGAGATCAACATCGTGGTTCGAGACCGTGTCGCCAACGAAGGAGGGGAGCACGGCGAACCCGAGCGACGGGAGCATGATTCCTGCTCCGACCACGCCGCCGAGCCCCAGGGTCGCGGCGGTGAGAAAGGCGCCCCGGCCGTAGGTCTCCGGATGCGACTCGTCACTTGCGGCCGCCTCCACGGTAGCGTCGGTAGCCGCGGCTGAGCGCGAAGCGCTGCGGATCCACTGGAAGCCGAAGCCAAACGCGACAAGCAGACCGACGATGAGTACGGGAACGCTGACGATCAGACCGACGAGCGCGCACCCGACGCCAACGGCAAAGCCCGCCGGCCAGAGGCTCGGAGTCGGGATGGTCTCGGTGTCGCGGGGATCGTGCTCGGTCATGAACAAGGATCGATTCGTCGCTCTCCTGCTGGATTCAACCGACACCGCCGGATGCCTGTCAACGCTTCCCCCATCGCGACCGCGAACGCTGCCGCCGGCCGCGGAGGCCATTGTGCACTGAACCGTCGGCCGATGTCGCAGGCAGACCGAACTCGGCCCACCGGGCGTCGACCTTTGCCCGTACATCGGAGCTCATCTCGATCTGCTCGGGCCACTCGCGCGTGCCCTCATCCGGACCCTTCGTTGTCGCATCGAAGCCGATCTTTCCACCGAAGCTTGGGAGGACAGAGGCATGGTCGAGTTGGTCGATCGGCCCCTCGGTCATCACCACGTCGCGCTTCGGATCGACGTTTGCGCAGACGGTGAAGAAGACCTCCTCGTAGTTGTGCACGTTCACGTCCTCGTCCACGATCACCACCGCCTTCGCGAGCGACAGCAGCCCGAGCCCCCACACCGCGTGCATCACC
>JANNQQ010000316.1:0-8318 GCA_031400835.1 Actinomycetes bacterium
CGGATGCCGGGTCTGACCCCGGCACGATGCGGACCCACGCGCGCCAGGATGGGACGGACTGGATTCTGAACGGCGCGAAAATGTGGATCACCAACGGGACGATCGCCGACATCGCCATCGTCTGGGCACGCACCGGGGACGGAGAGATCCGCGGGTTCATCGTCGAGAAGGGGACGGCCGGATTCACGGCACCCGAGATCCACAAGAAGATCTCGCTCCGCGCTTCCGTCACGTCCGAGCTCGTGCTGCAGGACGTTCGCGTTCCGGCTGAGAGCATGCTGCCGGGCTCCTCGACGCTTCGCGGCCCGTTGTCGTGTCTCAACGAGGCGCGCTTTGGCATCGTCTGGGGCGCCGTTGGTGCCGGTAGGGCGTGCTTCGAGGAAGCGCTCTCGTACGCAAAGGAGCGCATCGTGTTCGGCAAGCCGATCTCTGCCTACCAGCTCACGCAGCAGAAGCTTGCGGAGATGGCGCTCGAGGTGAATCGTGGAACGCTGGTCGCACTCCACATCGGCCGCATGAAGGATGCCGGAACGCTCCGCCAGGAGCATGTATCGCTTGGGAAGATGGGGAATGTCCGTGGCGCGCTCGAGGTGTGCCGGTCGGCCCGCTCGATCCTCGGCGGCAACGGGATTACGCTGGAGTACCCGGTGATCCGACACATGAACAACCTCGAGTCGGTGCTGACCTACGAGGGCACGCATGAGGTGCACACCCTCGTCGTGGGTCAAGCGCTCACCGGCGAGAGCGCGTTTCGTTGAGCGTCACTCCTGCGGCGACCTACCGGCCTACCGCGCAGGCGCTCGCCGCGGCGGCGATGAGAGCAGCGATCCTTGAGGGCGAATTGCGGCCCGGCGACCGCGTCAATCAGGAGGCCTGGGCCGAGCGCGCAGGCGTCAGCCTGATCCCGGCGCGCGAAGCACTCAACGCCCTGGCCGGTGAGGGCCTGGTCACGTATCGACCCCGTCGCGGCTACGTGGTCACCGAGCTCGATCTCGCCGACCTCGAGGAGGTCTACAGGCTGCGGCGTCTTCTCGAGACCGATGCCCTCAGGCGCGGCGTTCCACGGGCGACAGCTGAGGACGTCACCGAGCTCTCACGAGAGGCAGACGCCTGCGTGACCGCGGCCGCAGCAGAGGACATCGCAGGGCAACTTGCCGCAAACCGTCGCTTTCACGACCGTCTTCATGCGCTTGCGTCGAGTGCACCACTGCTCCGTCTGATCGGACAGCTCTGGGATACCACGGAGGCCTACCGCGCTCTCTACTACGTGCTCCCAGGAGCGCCCGCCGAGGCCGACGCGTTTCACCGCGAACTGATCGGAGCAGTCGCGACCCACGATGTCGCCCGCGCGATAGAGCTTGAGAACGCCCACCGCGACCGCGCCCTCGCTGGCCTTCGCGGCGTGCTGGCCGCCTAGAGGCTTGGTCTCGCCCCTACACAGCAGCGAAGCGCCGATCGAGTTCGTCGTACCCTGCCTCCCACACGGCTCGGTCGCCAAGCGTCAGGCCAAACCGCTCAAGTTGCGCGGCCGGTGATGAGCTCCTGCCCTCGGACAGGAACGCGACATAGTCCGTCGCAAACCGCTCGGGATCCTCTCGGCGACGCGCATGGAGAGCGAGTGCAACGAGCGCTCCTACGGCGTATTGGAAGTTGTAGAACCTGCTGTGCATCGCGTAGTTCGCCCAGCCCCCCATGGTGACCAGGGCGTCGCGATCGTTGAAGGTGACGCCCGGCCCGTACAGGTCTCCGAAATGTCGCCGGAAAGCATCACGAATCACATCCGCGGTGAGAATCGTCCCGCCCGCACGCGTCTCGTACAGGTCGATCTCCACTCGGCAGAACGCGACCGTCTCGAACGCCGACCATGCAAGATCCTGGCCTGCGACCAAACGACAGAGCTGGGCGTGCTCCGGAAAGGCAGCCACGAGCGCATCGCCGGCGGCGATCTCCGCGGTGAGCGACGGAACCTCGAAAACCACCCCGGGCCAGCCACGCGCGATGGGCGGCTGAGCGTCCGAGCTCCGCGCAAGCGCAACTGCGTGGCCGAGCTCGTGACCGAGGAGCGGGACGTTGCCCGGGGACCCGGTGAAGCGGTAGGAGAGAAATGCTGGTGGGTCGAGTCTCGTTGAGAAGGTGACCGCGTACGGCTGCTTGCCCGAACGCGTTTCGCCATCAACCCGACCAAGCTCGACCAGCCGACGTGCGTCGTCACCCAGCACCGGCGCGAGCGAGCCAAGACCGGCAACGGCAAGGTCGGTGACCTCCGAGTACGAGAGCGGTGGCATGCCGGGAAGCGGAGCATCGGCGTCGGCGACCTGGAAGTCCTGAATGCCGAGGAGCTCAGCTTGAAGCTCAAGGAGGTCACGACGCGCACTCCACCGCTGCGGTGCGATCTCGATGAGCGACAGCAGCCCGGCGAGCGGCATGTTCTCATCGTCGAGCGTCTCCTGAGCAGGGTGCTCGCGACCGCGGAGGCGATCCTCGGCGAGCCGATCGGCGACAAGTGCATCCCAGGCGATCGCAAGCACGTCATTGATCGACGCGTACGCGTCGGCCATCGCGGCATAGGCCGCGCGACGGACATCCGGCTCGGGCCGCCGAAGCAGTGTCCCAAGGTCTCCAATGCCCCATGGGCGCTCGCCCGTGCCGTCGTCGAATTGGACAAGGAGCGCGCCCTCGACGTTATCGTTGAGGCTCCCCCAACGGGTGCGCGCTGCTTCGGTCCGCGCTGTCCACACAGCCTCGGCCTCGGGAGCCATTCTGTGGGGCGCGAGCTCGCGGGCCCGACCGAGCCGGTAGGCGGCCGCACCGAGATCCGCGTGGGCAAGGAGTGAGGCAGCGCCGTCTTCGTCGAGATCACGCCAAGCGTCCAGGACGACCTCCAACGACGCCCTCGCTGCCGTCACCAAAGCGGCGACAGCGATCACCGTGTCTTGCGCACCCGGCCCGTTGGCATCCGCGTACTGCCGCATGCGGGCGTAGTCATGGACACTGTCGAGCGACGCGTCGAGGAGCTCGAAGTCGGCAATAACGCCGACCCCATCACCCGCTGCAAGTCGCTCAACAGAGCTCGAGGCGAGGGCTTGTGCGGCGAGAGCGGTGGCCTCCGCTGCCGCAATCGCGGCCGCGTCGTCGTCGAAGAGCTCGCGGAGATCCCAGCGGGTCGGATCCATCAGACCGCGAACCTACAGGCGCGTGGGTTCAGGCGGACGCATACCCGGAAGCTCGCCGTTCACGAGTGGCGGGTCGGCGGCTGGCTGAAGCGGGAGCCCGGCCGCACGCCAGTCCTGCAGACCGCCGATGACATCACCGGCATCCCAGCCAAGCTCGACGAGCGCGGCGGCGGCGAACACACTTGAGTAGCCGTGATCGCACAGCAGAATGATTCGATCCTCATCGGCAACATGGGGAGACCGCCAGTCGCCGCCGTGCTCAAGCCGCCACTCGAGGACGGTCCGTGGGATGTGAAGTGAGCCGGGAACGACGCCGTCACGCGTGCGCGCGTCAAACGACCGGATGTCGACGAGGAGCGTCGAGGCGCCCATTGCTAGGGCTGCCTGGTCAGGTGTCCAGCGCTCAATCACGCGAGCGGCGGCCTGGAAGACCGTCGCGAGAACCGTTCTTTGCATCAACTCGATGCTAGACGGTCACCCGCCACCGGAGGATGTCGTAAGGCTTACGATCCCCCCGCCAGGCTTTGCCGATCGGCCCTCGACTCGGCACGGATCAGCCCGGCGACAAAGGGCATGACAAGCAAGATCGGCGCACCGAGCACCGGCCATAGCGCCTGGTACCCCTGGGTGTCAGGCAACCCGCCGCGGAGTAGCTCAATCGCAGCGCCAGCCGCGAGGGGGCCGATGATCAATCCGAGCCCTCTCGTGGTCGTCGCAAGGCCGGCGATCGCCCCGCGGTCCTCCGCCGGCATGAGCTTGAACAGCAAGCCCCATGCAAGCGTCATCACCATTCCGCCGGCGATTGCGACCACCACAACGAGCGCGAGATACCACATGTGCCACTCCCGACCGAGTCCGGCGGCGAACAACCCGATGCCGTAGACGGCCGATGCGACAAAGATCACACGCGAGAGACCAACTCGGTCACCGATCCGCCCGGCTACGGCCGCCGCGATGATGTAACCCACCGCTACCACGCCAAACACGAGCGTTGAGGTCGCAAGCGACTCGTCGAGCCCCTCGGTCATGTAGAGCACCGCAAACGTTCTGGCGCCCGCGAACGTGCCCTCCCAGGCGGTGTTGGCGATGAGAAACCGGCCGACATCAGGATTACGCCGGAGCACGCGCCACGAGTGCGCCACGTACACCCGCACCCCCTCGAACACGCGCCCGTGACCCCCATCCTCCGAGATGAAGACGATGGGGACCAGGCACGCGATCAAGACGACCACTGCCGCGGCAAGGAACGGCGCGGGACGCCAGACGTGGAGCAGGAGGCCCCCGCCAATGAGCGCGCAACCGAGCGCGATTCCCCTGAAGACATGTTGGATCCCTTGCGCGCGTCCGTAGACGTGGTCGGGAAGGACGTCGGGGTAGAGGCCACGATACGGCGGTTCGTAGACGTAGTAGGCGAAGAAGAAGCCGAACAGCATGAGCGCCGTCGTCCAGAGGCTCGGCATGAAAGCCAGCAATGCAAGCCCGAACGCCATGGGCCCTATCGCGGCGAGCATGAACGGCCGACGCCGACCAAGCGGCGTGTGAAACGTGTCACTCCACGGCCCGACGATGAGCGGCAGCGTGAGCGCGAACACGCCTTCCATTGCGAGAACCAACCCGACAACCGTGGTCGATTGCGTGTACTCGCGGAGCAGCGGCGGCAGATACGCAGCCGTCGTCGTGAGCGACCAGGCGAGCCCGAACGCCCCCATCGCGAGGACGACCATCGAGCGCGTCGGAGTCGTTGATTTAGGGGTTTTGCGCGCCACGGGCGAGACCGCCACAGACGATCTCGACGATCGTTCGCTCTGCACGCGCTACCTCGTCGTCACCATCAGGAAGCTGACCAAGCACCCACCCCGTGAGGATCTCCTCAAGCCCTCCGTACACCACCCAGCTGGCGAGCCGGGGATCGATGTCAGCGCGGAATGTCCCTTCCGCCTGACCTTGCTCGATGACGCGCTGGATGGAAGCGAATCCCTCTCGCACTTCGTCGACCTGCGTCTGGAGATGTGGGCTTCGGGCCACCTCGCGCACCATCACGGTTACAAGCGCCGGGTCGTTCTTCCACGTCCGCAGCAGGATCTTGACAAGACCGCGGAGCTTCTCATCGGCAGCCTCGTCTGAGGCCTCCACGGCTCGAAAGCGAGCCAGCAGATCGGCCCAATTCTCACTGAACAGCGTTGCGAGAACGGCGTCCTTGGAGGGGAAGTAGTGGTAGAGCAACCCGTGAGCGATCCCCGCCTCAGAGGCGATATCGGCGACGCGGGAGGTGTGGTAACCGTCGCGCGCGAACACGGTCACCGCTGCCTCGAGGATGAGCTTCCGCTTCTCCTCGGGCTGTGCCGGCCGGGAGCGAGTGGCCATCAATCACCACCTCCGAGGAACGCTGGAGCCAGCCGATCCATGAACCGGGACGTCTCGTCGCTGTCGAACCCGCACGCGCGGTAGAACTCAATGGCGCCTGGGTTGTCGGCGCCAACCCAAACCTCCTCTACCTCGTGCTCTGCCATCCAGGAGTAGAGGGCCTCCAACAGGGCTCTCCCGACTCCTTGCCTCCTGGCGCCGTTTCGCACCCCGATCTCGTAGAGGAGCACCTCCGAGCCGCTCCCGGATCGGAGACTCAGGTGCTGGCAGAAGAGAAAGCCGAGGACGACGCCTTGACTCTCCGCGACCCAGTGCAGGACCGCGGGGTTCGCTAGGTGCGCACGCGCGGCCTCGGGTGGAAGCGGTTCGATGCTCCCACCCCGGCCTTCGAGGTCGAAGGCGGCGTCCTCCCGCGCGAGCAGGGTCAGCGTGGCTTCATCGTCCAGCCCGAGCCGGCGGATTGCGATATCCATGGACGCGGAAGGATAGTGGGTGAGCTCAGGCCGAGGTGGTGAGCCCTAGAGCCTCGGGAAGCTCTGCGAGTGAGCGGATTGCCCCGTCCCAATCGGGGTGCAGTCCTTCGCGGTCGAGCAGAACGGCTCGCAGCCCAAGCGCACGCGCCCCCTCGATGTCGTCGTGTTTCGAGTCACCAACCATCGCCGTCTCGCCCGGAGTGACGTCGAGCGCTGCAAGCGCCGCTTCGAAGATCGACCTGTGCGGCTTCACGTAGCCGTGATGCTTTGAGCCCACGCACACGTCGACGTCGAGCTCGTGGTGCTCGGCAAACGCGTCGAGGTCTCGCTGGCCGTTCGAGATCAGTCCGAGCCGAAGCCCGTGGGTGCGAAGCGCTGCGAGCGCGGGGAGCGCATCGTCGTACAGGAAGAAGTTCTCGTGGCGTTCCCATTCGTCCACGATGTCGCGCGCGCAGGCCCGCGCAGTGTCGCCGCTCCCGCCCATTCCCTCAACGAGGTCGAGCGTGAACTGCACCCAGATCTCCTCGTCGTGCTCGAACTCGGGGTGATACTGGAGATCGGCAATCGCGGCGAGCCGCGCTGGCTCATACGCCCCGGGATCGAGGGCCAAGCCGTGGCGCTGCCCGGCGCGGACGTACCCCTCTGGCCCTAGCTCCGGACCGGGCCGGAACAGGGTGAAATCAACGTCGAGCAGGACGGCGCGCAGCATCATCCGAGGATAGCCCGCACCCGGGTCGGCCTCGCACCTCGAACCGACCAGTTCGGCCGAGACCGGAACGGGCTAGGCGAGGGCCGAAGCGGTCGGCGCACCGAGCGAGAGGCAAGCGCCCGGTCGAAGAACGGGTTTGCAACTGATCGTTGCAAACTCTCCTACGCGGCTCCGGTTCTCGTCACCGCACCGTCAGCGATAGCGCAGCGGAAACCGCGCTAGCGGTTTCCGCGGGTCCCGGCTTGCCGGGATCCCTGCTTGCCGAGTATCGGGGTGCCCAGATTCGAACTGGGGGCCTCTCCGACCCGAACGGAGCGCGCTACCAGGCTGCGCCACACCCCGAGCGCGACAAGGGTAGCGGGTTTCTGGATCTGGGAGCCTTGTAGGATCGGCGCGTGGCCCGCAGGGATGAGATCGTCGACTACGCCAACGCTCTGCTCGGTGTCGAGCGCTGGCCAGAGTTTGGGCCGCCAGGGCTTCAGGTAATGGGCGCGACCGAAGTGACAACTCTGGCGTGTGGCGTTTCGAGCTCACGTGCGCTCTTCGAGGCTGCGGTTGAGATTGGCGCCGAGATGTTGATTGTCCATCACGGCCTCTTCTGGCGGAATGAACCTCTCGTCATCGACGTCCGTCAGCGCGGCAGGCTTGAGACTCTCTTCGGAGGCAACATCTCACTCGTTGCGTACCACCTGGCCTTGGACGCCCATCCCGAACTTGGTAATAACGCGCAACTCGCCGCGCGGCTCGGAGCGCACCCTGTTGGGCAGTTCGGGAGCGTCGGGCTCGCGTGCACCGTCGCCGGTCAGTCGCTTCCGACCTTCGTCGCCACGGTTCAGGATGCGACGGGTCGGGCTCCGCTTGTGCTCGCCGGAGGGCCAGCAGAAATCACGCGGGTCGCGATCGCGACCGGTGCTGCGGGCTATGACCTCATCCAAGCTGCGCATGAGGGGTTCGACGTGCTGGTGACAGGCGAGCCTGAGGAGCCGAACCACCACGCCGCACTCGAGCTCGGGATCCACTTGGTCGCCGGCGGCCACCACGCGACGGAGCGGTTCGGAGTGCAGGCCCTTGCTGCCCATCTCGCCGAGCGGTTCGACCTTGCCTGGCACTACCTCGAAATCGAGAACCCTGTTTAAGTCCCCCGAACGTGGCACGGATGCGATTGCCAATGTCAGGCTGGCCGAGTATTCTCGGACAGCCATGAATCTTCTCGGGAGGCGGGCCCGTTGACCCCCGTCACCAGCGATCGAACGACGACCCAGCCCGTCTGCGCATCTTTGCGTCGGCGGGCTTTTTCGTTGTTCGGAGGAGGACCTCGCCGATGGCAAACCATCTGACGCCCGACGAGCTCGCGAAGGAGCTCAACATCGATCGAGACACGATCATCCGACTGTGCGTCTCTGAAGGCGTACCGATCTACCACGGGAAGATCGACAAGACCCTGTTTCAGGCGCAGCTCCAGGCGGTTGGAGCGGGCCAGCAGTCGCACTAGCACTGCGGTGGGGGGGGGGGGGCCACGGCCCCCCCCCCCCCCCCCAACCACCCCCGACCCGCCCCCGCGCGGGGGGGGGGGGGTGTGGGCGGGAGGTGGGGGGGGGT
>JANNQQ010000317.1:0-2692 GCA_031400835.1 Actinomycetes bacterium
GGTGCATGTCCCGATCCGCCGCGCGCCGAGACGGAGACGGCCGTCGCCCACGTCGCCCTCGCCGACCCACGTCGCCGTAGCCGTCTACGTCGCCGTAGCCGTCTACGTCGCCCTCGCCGACCAACGTCGCCGTAGCCGTAGACGTCTACGTCGCCCTCGCCGACCAACGTCGCCGTAGGCATAGCCCTATCCGTATGCCCCGTTTTGACCACCCCCCACCGGACACACCTCAGTTTTCAGCCACTTAGCGACGGTCGTAGGTAAAAAGCGGGGTGGTCAGCGAGGCGTGAGGCGCGCGAGGAGCTCCTCGTGGTCGGCGACGTGGCGGAGGCGAAGGGCGCGCAGGATCTCCTCCTGCTGGGCATCGGGCCGGGTCAGGGCATGGAGCTGCGGGGCGCCGTCAGGGCGGTAGCGGTTGAGGTGACAGCTGGCGAGGTGCTCGAGAGCGGCCGCCGCGCTGTAGTTGCCGGCGAGCTTGCGGTCGAGGGTCCTTTCGAGCAGCAGCGCCAGCATGCAGAGCGTGACGTGCGCGCGGACCTTGCGGTCGAGGCGATGCCGGACAGGCCGTAGCTGGACGACGCCCTTGATGATCTGGAAGTCCTTCTCGACCGCGTCCTTGGCTCGGTACAGGTTGCAGAGCTGGGCCGCGTCGTGGGTGAGGTCGGGATGGGCGGCGAGCACGGTGAACCCGTCGTACCGCCGACGGCGAGCCCACTCGTCCGAATCGAGCGTCAGGCGAACCTGGTACGCGGGCCGGTCGCCCTCGCGGCGGTCGATCTCCACGATGTACGCGTCGAGCATCTCCTCACGGCGCAGGAACCGGTCGACGCTGGCTACGATGGCGTCTCGGTCCCTGCGCGCTCGGGGTTTCGCCAGCCGAGCGTTGAGCTCATCGACGAACACCCGGACGCGAGCGAGCCGCCGGCCCGCATGGAGACGCTGCTCGACGAAGCGCTGCGGATTGAAGTAGGCGACCGTCCGCACTCGGATGGTCTCGAGCTCGTCGGCGGCGTCGGTGCTGGCCGGCCGCCTCGGCGTAGAGCGACCGTTGGGCGCCTTTCTCGGGAGCTTGTCGAACTCGCGACGCTGAGCTTCCGCATCGGCGATGCGGGCGACGCGCAACAGGCCAGTCAACGCGTAGCCGGCGTCGCCCGCAGCGACCTCGCGCCGAATGTCCTCGGAGAGCTTCCCGAGCTCGAGGTACTTGGTGGCCAGCGGCTTCCCCAGGCCGAGAGCTCGCCCCGCAGCAGCAAACGACGCGACGGACCCGGAGGCGACCAGGTCCTGCATCTCTCCGCACAGGCGAACGGCCGCGGCCGAGGCTGGTCCTGCTGACGCAGGCAAGCGACTTTGCCCAGAGTTCACGCGCTGCACGACGCCGCAGTCGAGCACGAAGAGGTCGTCGGCCGCTTTCGCCATCCCCGCCGCTTCGGCGAGGCGACCGGCTTCCGCCGCACAGCGCGCGAGGACCTCGTCGTCTTCCCCGTCGAGGTCGAGCTTGGAGAGCCCCGCATGCGGCAACGTCGGGGCGTAGCTGTCGAACTCGGTGGTCGTCAGCGCCGTCAGGAAGCGCAGATTCGTGCTCAGCATCGCAGCCAGCTGCGCGCTCTTGCCCATCGCACGGTCGACCACCACCGGAGCGGTCCCCACCCAGCTCATCGGCGCGATCGACCGCAGCATCGACTCCATCACGCGGCAGTCGGGCTCCTTGCCCGAGACGACCTCCCACCGAAGCGGGAACCCGTGCTCGTTGCACAGCAGCACGATCCCGATCTTGCGCCGGATCAGGCCTTCCTTCGTCTTGGCCGACTCGGCGGCTTGCGGCCCATCGCCGACGAACCAGGTATCGGTGACGTCGAGGAACAGCGAGACGAACGCGCCGTCCCGCTTCTCGTAGAGGCGGGGGAGCTTGCGCATCAGGTCCGGCCCGGCATCGTCCAGCGCGTCCAGCACGCGGTGCAGCCGCGTGTTGTTGAACGCGTCGGGGGCGATGCCCAGCAGCTCGGGCAAGGCGGTCCTCGGAAACCAGCGGGTCGCGTACAGCTTGGAGCCGGGGTCGGCGCACCGCTGGATGACGAGCGCGGCGACGACCTGCGCCGGCGCGAGGTCCGCCATCCCTGCCGGCATCGCGTCGGAGAGCAGGCCATCGAGCCCCCACTCCCGCCACAGCTCGAGCAGCACCGCGACGTCGAGGTAGCGCAGGTTCGCATCGGGGCGGAGCGCAGCGGGGTCGAGCGCGACCGGGGCCAGGAGCACGACGCGCTGGTTCTTGCGCGAGGCCTCGAGCGCGGCGCGGTAGTTCTCGACCTCGAGCTCCGTCATCCGGCCGAGGTTGGCCACGACACGGTGCGCGGGCGCGCCGTCGGACTCCCGGCGGTAGCTCTGCACGAGACGGCCGTAGAAGTAGGTCTTCTCGCCTCGACCGGACCGCACGACGTGGAGATGCATGCTCCTACCTACAAAACGGGACGGGTCGACAGGCGAATAGCCCGCACGGTTGCTGGCGTCAACACCATCGAACCGCGCCAGGATGTTTTACCTACAGAATTCGCGAGCCCCGCCAACGGCGCCGTTTTCTGAGGGGGGTGATCAAAATGGGATATCCGTAGACGCCCGCCTCGTCGTGGACGGCCCCCGTCGTCGTGATCCTCCCCGTATCCGTCTGTGCTCCGGCGTCGGTCATGATCGCGTC
>JANNQQ010000318.1:0-3576 GCA_031400835.1 Actinomycetes bacterium
CCCACTATCGCCGCCTGGCGCGCCGCCGTGCTCGTCCGGCCGGCGCTGAGGCTCAGTCTTCCCTGAAACGCGCTACTCGGAACGTGGAAGCGCCGGGTCTGACGTTGCGACAAGGCTGTTGATGGCCTCAACAAGCTCGGAGGGCCCAAACGGCTTTGCCATAAACACCGTGAGCCCGTCGGGATCCACAGCTCCCTCCGCCTCCGGGCCTGGGAAACCCGACATCAACACGACCGGGACGTCCGGCTGCTCGATCCGGACACGCTGCACGAGCTCGATTCCACCCATCCTCGGCATCGCAACATCGGTCACGAGGAGCTGTATCGGCTCCCACGCATCGATGACCTCCAGCGCCTCTTCCCCGTTTGCCGCCTCGCGAACGTCGTGGCCAAGCCGCTCGAGGACACGATGAATCGTACGACGCACGTCGTCGTTGTCCTCGACCAGAAGAATCCGCAGCCGCGCGCCATCGTTCGCGGCACTCGGTGCGGATGCCGTGGGCGAGAAGCTCTCCGCGATTTGGCCCGCAATGCGAGGAAACGCGAGCTCAAATGTCGTACCCAGGCCGGGCGCGCTTCGAGCGACGATGGTGCCGCGCGACTGCTGGACGATGCCGTACACGGTTGCCAGCCCGAGGCCGGTGCCCTTGCCCTGCTCCTTGGTCGTGAAGAAGGGCTCGAAGACGCGGCCGAGCACAGCGTCGTCCATGCCCTGCCCTGTATCGCGGACAATCAGCATCACCGCATCGGAGCCATCGTCGAGCGTTCCGAGTGAGGTCGTGATCGAGAGGATGCCACCATCCGGCATCGCGTCGCGAGCGTTCACGGCGAGGTTGACGATCACTTGCTCGAGCTGCCCGGGATCGACCTCAACGACGCACGGCTCGTCATGAAGGTCCGCGATGACCTGCACATCGGCCCCGAGCAAGCGACTCAGGATCGTGTCGATCGAAGTCACTGCATCGTTGACATCGATTCGCTCCGGCCGCAGCACCTGTCGCCGGCTGAAGGCGACGAGCTGACGCGTCAACCCCGCCACCCGATCGGCGGCCCGCACGATCGCCTCGACGTCGGGTCGGCCTGGATCATCGGTGTCCATCTCATCGAGCAACACCTGTGACGAGACGGTGATCACGCTGAGGATGTTGTTGAAGTCGTGCGCGATCCCGCCAGCGAGGAGACCTACTGCCTCCATCCGTTGCGCCTGTTGTAGTCGTACCTCGAGCTCCTTCCGCGCAGTGATGTCCTGCCAGTACCCGCTGCTCACACTTACGCCATCGACCTCATCGATCACGGAGCGGTCGTCGACCCAGCGAATCGTGCCGTCCCGCGCTACGAGCCGGTATTCGGAAACGAGTGGCTCCTCGGTCGCGATGTGCTGCTCGAGCTCGACCGTGACTCGCTCCAGATCGTCCTCGTGCACCAAGCTGAGCCATAGATCCGGATCCCGAAGGTGTTCCTCCGCGCTCACCCCCGTGAGATCCTGAATTTGAGGGCTGGTGTACAGGATCGCGCCATCGGGGTCGGTCTCGTAGACGTAGGTTACGAGCGGTATGCGCTCGACCAGCTCGCGATAGCGACGCTCGCTGCGATCAAGTTCGACGTGCTTGCGCTCAAGTTCCGTCAGCAAGAGATGCGCGCTGTCTTGCGCCCTCCGCATGACCTCGACGAGGATGGCCGCCCCGACGCTGGCAGCAATACCAAGGAACAGGACAATCCACGGTGCGACCTGATCTACGCCTCCCCAGAATGCGCCTCCTGATGCGACCGGCTCGCCGCGAGCGCCTGGATGAACCCAAGCGACGGTGAACGCGAGAGCAGTCGCCGCCAACCCGAGCAGAGCCGTGATTGGAGCAAGCGTCCGCCGCCGGCGAACACGGTCACGGACGTCTACGGTTTTCGGGTCGGTCATGTTCATCTATTCGGCACGGGCTGACTGGCTCCGTCGCCCGTTTGCGGGACAATATTCCTCTCGCGGGTTCCCAAACGCAGGCAATCATCTAAGCTGTGGGGGACATGATGCACGCGACAGACGACCCGCTCAGTACCGATGCCCAGCCTGCCCCGCATTCGCCGGAGCTCACGGCCTCGCTCGGCCGAGGGTGTCGCGCACGCTTCTACGATTCGTGAGCTAACCGCCGCTGGTCTCACCTGGGTCAACGTCGACGCTCCGACGCTCGACGCTGCGCAGGCGCTCGCTGATCGCTTCGGATGGCACCCACTTGACGTAGAGGACATCGTCTCAAAGCGGCAGCGGCCGAAGATTGACGATTACGAAGATGAGGGGTACCTCTTCGGTGTCCTCCATTTCCCGGTGTTCGACAAGGCGATTCAGCGGCTCAACGCGGCCGAGCTCGATCTGTTCATCGGGCAGAACTACCTGGTCACGATCCCGAACCGGGAGCTACTCCCCGTCACCCGGCTTTTCAGGCGCTGCGAGACCGATGACGCCTTCCGCGAGCAGCTCTTCGCGAAGGGCGCCGGTAGGTTGCTCTACGAGGCACTCGATGATCTCCTTGACTACTGCTTCCCGATCCTCGACAAGATCGGACACAAGCTCGATGTGATCGAGGACGACATGTTCGAAGGTCACGCCGAAGACGTCGTGCGCGACATCTCGAATGTCAAGCAGGAGATCATCTCGTATCGCAAGGTCATGAAGCCGGAGCGCTCGACCCTTCGCGTTCTCGAGCGGCGTGTTGCACGCTTCCTGCCGGAGGAGCTCGAGGACTATTTCGACGACCTCAACGACGCCGCCGAGCGGATCTGGGATCAACTCGACAACTACAAGGAAGTCATCGAAGGCCTCGAATCGACGAACGAGTCGGTGCTCTCACACCGGCAGAACGACATGCTGCGTGTGTTGACGCTCATCAGCGTCACGATGCTGCCGCTGACGCTCATCTCGGGCATCTTCGGGATGAACGTTGCCTTCCCAGGGTTCGCTTCACACGAAGCGTTCTGGATCCTCGCAGGCGTGCTCTTTGCCACGCTCGTAGGCATGGTCGGCTTCTTCCGCTGGAAGCGCTGGGTGTAACGGGCATTTCGGCGTAGGCCGGACGCCAGTCCTACAGTCCAGACTGCAGTGTGGACTGTAGGACCGCGAGCGCGGCCACGTCAATACGGCACCGAAGCGCGCTTCCCTCAGTGCAGACTAAAGTCTGGACTGGTAGCGCCAGGTACGCAGCTTGCGGATTGTCTTTGAGATAGCAGCGCCTGCTTCGCGCCACCCGCCGGCAAGGACAACGACACCGAGCACAGCCACCGCGCCTCCGAGTGCCATGGCACCGTAGGCAGTCCAGGTGAGGAGTTGAGCCTCCCGACGCTCAAAGACGAGCATGCCTTCAATATCCGCTCCGGTGAAGATTCCGACGGCGATCGCGAAGTAGCCCGCGCCGCGGCTCCAAAGCGGAGTCGACCGATGCGAGAGGTCAAGCGAGACGATCACCCCGAGGGCTGCGACTCCGCCCCAGACGAGAAGACCGGGAAATCCCGAGGCCCAGCCTATGGTCGTTTGGCAAGACTCACCCGCGCAGTACCGCTTCCACGGAAGGAACAGTGCGATCAGGTACGCCAG